>JACRLO010000011.1:0-19910 GCA_016235245.1 Nitrospirota bacterium
AAGATATCTCGTATTAGAACCGTTTGACATATTAATGGTAGTTGCATAAAGATTATCTGGAGCAAGCACATTGCCCGGATTTGACCACGTATACCCTGCAATGGCACCACTAACAACTCCAGTCGTCGGGTTATTAGGGCCTGATGTGGCAGCATTTACAACTGCTGGAACTGCAAGCGCTATAGCAAGAATCATGGCAATTGCGGCTAAAAGCGTTATCCCATGATGAGAGGATGGTCTTTGCTGATGCATGCGACGGGCCCCATTTAGCTTGTGACCTTCAATTTCAAAAAGTCCTCTCATGTCAGCCCTCACCTCTCTTCCGATCATCGAAGTATTTTGTCTCATTTCAGTTTTCATCTCGCCATCTATCCTGTATCTGCGCACGTTCATAGTTCCCCCCACCTTATGGCAAACTCGTATGGCACGAGTTACAGGTTATATTTGTGGCTGCCCACGTCACCGGGTTACCGTTATGACATGCCACTGAACTGCATGACTTGGTTGCCGGGTTAAAGGATGCTGCAGTCAGAGATCCGTCAGAGGAGGTTGCGCCTCCCTTATAACCGCTATTCCTCAGCCAACTGTTGCTCAGTTCTGTCACTGTTGTTATATCATCTCTGATCTGCGCCTTTGAATTAATTGTCCCCGCAGCAAATACGACATCAGGTGTTCCATTGATATGGGTTGTTGATAAGGCATCGATACTCATAGTGCCCTTTGAGGGGGCTGTATGACATGAAGTGCATACCGTATTCTGATCATTGCCTGTCATAGAGACCGTTGAATTGTGACAGGTCTGGCAGTTGATTGTGGTTGATGTGGCAGTAGATCCGTGGGCGTTCTGCCTGTTGCTGCCGTCTTTGATTACGCCTGTTGTGCCGGTAAAGACGTTCTTATAATGAATGCCGACAAAGTGGCCACCCACAACGCCCATTCCCATCGCATTGGTATTGTAGTGAGAAAGAGATCCGGGCTTGCCTCCGGAATTCGGAGAATTACCGTGGCAGTTGGAGCACTTATCGCCGCTGAAGGATCCACCATACCAATCCGGCGTTGTTTGATATACATATCCCGTGCCGTCATTATAACCTGTGCTATGACAGTAAACGCTCGAACAGGTCACGCTGACTCCGGCATTCTGGCTATAATTGATTGCCGTACCATTTTTTGCCTTGAGTGTCCCTGCTGCACCGGTATCATTGGGGGCGAAATTCAAATTCCGTGTACCGTTTCTATGCGTTGCACTGTCCTGAGGGTGGCAATAACCGCATCCCATCGTAGGCACTCCACCAACATTACTATAGGAATACCACCATGCAAGATTACCATAATCAGAAGTTGAGAGCTTCTTCCCGGCCAGAACCGCATCCGGATTGGTATGGACAGTGTGGCGTGCGCTCAGATTTGCATTGGTATGGCAACTGTTGCAGTCATCGCCGCCCGTGGCCTCAACAATGCCGTTAACATGCAACGAGGGATCCGTAAATCCTGTGCCAGTGGGATTAACACCAGGATGGCAATCTTTACAGGTTGAAGGTGATGCTCCGGGATGGCCTCCGCCGGGCGGATAACCATGACACTGCGCGCAGTCATTCGAGGCTACACCGGTAAGATAGGTTGTATCTCCCCATGACGGCGTTTTATTATTGCCACCAGGCCAGCCGTTCTTGATACCAATTCCATGACAATATGTTGTAGAGCAGGTGCCGGCCGCATAACCACGGGAAACATTAACCTCAGCAGGCAGAGCGCTATCGATATGGCCCACCGTTGTTGCTGCGGCAGGAACGCCATGACACTGGGAACATGCTACATCGTTCGTATAATTATGTGTTGACGCAAGATGCGCTACGTGTGCGCCAACCCTTGCACCTGATGTATTTCCGGCTGTGTCCTTAAAATTTCCGGTAGCCGCTGTTGCTGCTGAACCGTGACACTTTTCGCAAGAGGCTGTGGCTGTATTAGCACCCCATTGAGGCGAGATCGTTCCATGGCAATAAACCGTAGAACATGTGCCGTAACCGTTGCCCGGAGTGCCGTCCTGCGAGTAAGATCCTGCTCCGCCAGCCTGTGCTGCATTGAATGTCGTATCGATTATTCCGTCGGCATGCTTTGCCGTACCTGATCCTGCATTGGTATGACATGTCGCACAATTATAGCCGGCGACAGCCAAATGGGTGGTATGGCTGCCGGATGCCATAACCGCATCGTGGCAACTGCCGCAGACTGCTGTTCCGCCCCATGCAGGAGCCTTATAATCCGATGTTCCCGAGACAAGAGCGGTCCCGCCATTGCCCTGACCAATACTGTGACAATAGACGGTGGCGCATGTTCCATAGCCGTTTCCAGGTGTATTTGGAGACTGGCTATAGGATGCGGAATTACTGAAGGGATCTGCATTAAATGCTACTTCAATGATTGCATTGGCATGAAGAGCAGTGCCTTCCCCTGCGTTCTTATGACATTCAGAACAGGTCTTTGAAAGCGGCGCACCAATATGAGCAGTGTGACTGCCTGAATCCATGACTAATTTATGGCAATCACCGCAGACAACACTGCCAGTCCAGCTCGGAGTCTTGTAGTCCCCTCCCACCAGGACTCCTCCGCTGCTGCCCTGACCTGTGCTATGGCAATAGATATTGCTGCACTGCAGGGTGCCGGTATTCGAGACGGTCGTCGGAGGGGTGGTAACGGTATTATTATAGTCAACCCCAGTCTGACCATCATAGGCTCCACCCTGAAAAGTGCTATTGATATAAAAACCCATCGTAATTGCCTGAACGGTTCCGTCATTGTGCGTTGGGCCGGAACCGACGCTATTATAGTGACAATCGGCGCAAGTTATACCCAAGATATTAACATGGGTATTATGCTTACCCGGAGTAGCTGATCCCGTAATTGCCGGACTGCTGACCATTGTGCCGACATCAACTGGAGGCTGCCCATGACAGCTTGCACAGTCTGCTGCAAATCCTGCTTCGTGCTTGTGACAAGAGATGCAGTTTATGCCGTTACGCCCAGCGTGCGAACCCGTAGCAGATCTCGATCCATCCGCTCTGAATACATCTGTCAGTGTATGACAGACCTGACATATTCCGTTTGGAGTCGGATCTATCCCTGTATTGCTTTCGTCATAGGCAAAGGAATTTTGACCGCTATTGGAATAAAATTTTATTGCTGTGTCTCCGTTAGCTCCAACTATTGACGACCTAATAAGCTGACCGTATATGAGGGCAAAAGTATTACCAACTGCAACTGTACCCGGATTGCCTGTTACCCTAATCGTATTGGCAGTTGCGGAGACTATCTCAGAAGCAATTGGCGTCACGGCAATCGGAGTTTTATAAAAAATAAGACCGCGCTCATTACCGCCGCTGTCGTTTGCTGATTTCTTGCTCCACCTGGCATAATCGCTCCAGTCCGGATTATTCACTATAAGCCCACTATAGCCATAAGTCCTTGAACCATCGGGATTGATCACCACTGAAGTAATTGTCCCAGTTGCCAAATATGTTTCAGTGCCGTAAGCTATTCGCTGTAATTGACCATGATATGTGGGATCCTGCCTATGATGACAATCTTTACAGACCTTTTCCCATGTCCCGTGTTTGGTGCTGGTATTTGCGCTTGAATGCGTCAGGACTTTGGGAGCGCTATTTTTAGTATAGGTGCCTCCGTTCACATTCGTATGACAGGTCATACAGATATTATCTGATACAACAGAGTGACAATCACTACAGCTTATATTATTTGTTACATTGTGAGGAGCATCGTCTGTCTGCGCATACGCAGAGGCTGCGAACACCAGAAACAAGATTCCTGTCACCAATATAAATACGTTTTTCATTGCTGCCCCCCCTGCTGCCCGGATATCCCGACTGTCATCGCGAACATATGTATGCGGTGCGTATCGCTCGATGAAACATAGAGAATGCCATTTGAGGATATTGCCAACGATACAGCAGTCTGCAAATCACCTGCATTACTCTGTATCTCGCCGAGCAAAGCACCTGCCTCATCAAAAAGGAGGACACTGTTTGTGACAGCATCCGTTACATACAGTATACCATCAGAAACGGCTATATCCGTCGGGCGGAACATCTGTGCCTTCCCATAATCATGTATTGTTCCGATCAGGCTGTAATTCTTATCAAAAATAGATACTCTCGATGCTGTTGTAAGCGAATTCTCATCCTTGACGATCGGGGCATCGATTATATAAATAGCTTCAGCTGTCACCTCTATTGCAATCGGCAGATTCACGCCCTCTATCATATTCGCGTAACGACCAGACTCATCATATATCCTGACCGCGTTGCCGACATTGTCTATAACATAGATTAGCCCTGTCGAGGCGTCATAGGCAATGTCCCGGATCGAGCGGAATTCATTCGCCCCTGCCCCAAGATGGCCGACGACCTTTCCGTTGCTGACGATAGAGACGGCATAATCCTGGTGGGATCCGATATAAAGTGTACCATTGGGGGCAACGGCTACAGCGGATACGCGGGGGAACGATATATCGCCAATATAATTGCCGTTTCTGTCAAACTTCAGGATATGATTCTTATAAGAATCAACGACATACAGCGTACCGTCTGCTCCAACAGCAAGTCTGCCGGGAGACCATAAAGCAGACTTGTTCATCGTTATGCCCGCCAACTGCTCAACCGCCGGCAACCCAGCTGCCTGGCCTGCAGTCGGCAGCATCATTCCCAGCGCACAGAAGAACAGTAGCACTCCTATCATTGTCTGTCTCTTAAAGCTGCCTTCCATAATCACTCGCCCCCTTATTTTAACTGTTTTATCCAATATAATTGTCATAATTAATCTCTTTTCAACTTTTGATAGATAGATAATTACAGGTTATCATGCAAAAAACATGCCTTGTTATGCCTCTTTTTAGGTGTCACTGCAATGTAACATTTATGCCTTTCTATCTCGTCATACATAAAAAGTATAGTTGCTCATGATGATAGCTCATGTGGGTTATATCCCACTATTGGGTCTAACAACCCAACAAAAATACAGGGACTTGAATTCCCGGGAAAGCAAACAACATTTTGCGATTATAATAATTCAATACTGCTGTGTCACGAAAACATGCAACAAGTGTTCACTAATTTAGAACGGAACTTACCTACCACTGAGACAGAACACGGTTATTAACACTGTAGGTCAGGGTCTGATTCAATTTATGCTCTACTGCCTTGCCGTTTATATGACAGGAGAGATAGCATCTTGGCCGGCCCTGAGCCATCGGCATAAACGTAATCTCTCCAGTTGAATTGGGAAATACAACTGCTGTGGCGAAATTGATAAGGGATGGACTGAATCTGCTCCCGTGAGCGCTATGACATTGACCACAGGAGATCTGATTATAGACAACATGGATCTTATGCGCCTTGAAGCTCTGGTCATTAAGAATGCTGTTTCTATCGTGGCAGGTATAACAAAGCTCATAGGAACTTGAACTCTCAGGCCCCTGCGTGCGTACATACCGGTATTTGAGAATCGGCTCATAACGGGAACCGTGCGGTCCTTTTGGGCCTAATGAATCATCATTTCCGTGACAATCAGAACACGTTATGATACTTGAACGGGTATAATTGCCACGCAGGCTCGGGACAAACGAATTTTTCCCAAAGGTTTCGACAGGATGAAATGAAGGGTTTATGCGTTCAAATTCAAGGGAGACATCTCCGCCAGCTCCTGAAGAGGTGCCCTGGTCGGAATGACAGGTATAACACAGTTCATACTCATAATTTGCCTGCTTTGTCCGAATGCCTCTGCCGGAATATCCCTTCAGCCCCTTTATACTACTACCTTTTTCAGCCTTATGCACATTATGGCAGTCAAAGCAGGATACATGTCGCTGGGCTCCGACCGCACTGTCGGGCAATCGTTCGCCCGACTGATGCAGATGGGATGTCTGGATGACCGGATGGCTGGAACTCTTCATAAGGACCGAGTATATATCTGCACTGTTTTTGCCGATTGAGGAATTCTTGGCAGAAGGCCCATGACAGGAAAAACATAACTCCTCTTTCGACTGGGAAAGCAACATCGAAGCCCTCTTGCCATGCCCTTTATGACATTCACTGCAGCCTTTTTTTAGTTTGGTTTTATCAAGATGCGTTGGGACAGCCAATGAAAGAGAAAATGACACTGTAAGAAAAAAGAAGAAAAATGCCGCAGAAATACGCTGCGATCTGCTGCTCATGGACAGGCCGCCGCACAGTTTGTCGTATGACAAGCATTGCATAACTCATCATGATTGATCTTATCTCCCACCCGCAAAAAAACTGTTGTTCCCGGATTTCGGTCCTCATGCGGGTCATGACATGAACCGCACTGCACACCTACGCCTGTCGGGGCCCCGCCAAAGCGGTTGTTTGTCTTTTCGAGCAGCACGGGAGAACCGGGCGGAGGGCTACAGACCTTAAAAGCAATCTCATTATTTGTGCATTGCAGGGCCTTTGCTGCAATTAACGCACTATTGAGTTCTATGGATATCGGATGGTCACCACTCAGGTCTGTGCCGACGTTTGATGAACCTGTCCCGGGTTCACCCGGCATAACGCCACCCATACCAGTTCCCATCACGGTAATCAAACCGGAATTCACGACAGAGCCGATCGCAACAGTGCCGTCATGGCAACTGAGACAGAGACGCGAGCTGCCGTCAGGCTGAATAGCAGGGCTCTTGAGTGTAGGGCTGCTATATAGCTGATATGTTGCAGCACTCAACGTATGGTTCCAGAGAGGGACCTGAATGCCGTCAAGAGAGGCAATGGCATGGTGGGGAGTGTGGCAGAATACACAGACCCTGCTCTCAATTTGAGACTTAACCGGGCCTGGCCCGCTAATGGAGAGGTTATGTTTTGTCGTCGTGATCCCGGAGTATGCAGTTGTGGCCGCAAGTGACAAGACTAACAGAGCAACTCCGCCTTTTACGGTGAGGGCATTCATTATATACTTCACTTTTCCTTAAGGTATTTAAAAACCTGGATTCTCCCGTTATACGTGTCTGCGATATAAATATGATCTTTCCTATCTATAAAAATACCAGAAGGCAACCAAAATTGTCCATAATCCTTACCCTGAGATCCGAAAAACATGAGGAGTTTTCCTTCCCTATTGAATATTTTCACCATGTCCCTGATTGAATCGACAACGTAGATATTCCCGTCGCTGTCTGACGCAACACCCTTCGGCTTTTCAAGCTCGCCGTACGCATCACCAAGCTCTCCAAACATGCCAAGGAAACGACCTTCGGGAGAAAAAAACTCGACCCTGAAATTCATGGCATCAGTAACATATAAAACACCTTTTTTATCGACCCAAAGATGGGTAGGAAAATTAAACTCTCCCGGCCCTGTTCCTTTCCTGCCGATACTGCCCAATCTCTTCCCTTCCGGAGTATATTGGTAAACGGAGTTCGCAAGAGTATCGGATACATAAATAAAGCCCCTCTCCTTATCCAGGGCCAGGCCGGTCGGCCGCTCAAAGCTTCCATCGAAGGCTCCGGAGAGCTTTCCAACGGCGTCAAAGATAAAGACCTTTTTAACCTGAGAATCGCTCACATATACATTCCCCTTGAAAACTACCACTCCGACAGGAGAAATAAAGTCCTCCTTGCCGGCCTTCAGAATATGTCTAATCTCACCTGTCCGTGTGTTGAAGCTCGTCACCCGAAAGGCACCAGGATCGGTTATAAAAAGCTGGTCTTCTCCATCCAGAAAAAGGCTGTAAGGGGCCAGTAATCTGGAAGCCGACTGTGGATCGGCACTATCAGGCGCACCGGCAAAAAAATCAGCAATACCCCCGCTGCCCCCTGAAGACCACGAAGAGACAGTCCAGAGATAAGCGATCCGAGCCCTTTCCGGTGGTCCGGGCCAGAAGATTTTTTCCAGAGCATTGCTGTCAATAAGCGCCTTGGAAGGAGCACAGGAAACCAAGAGGCCCGCAACAAAAAGAAAAAAAAGCGGGGCTTTAACCATGCAAGGGACTATCTCCTTTATCGAAATAGAGGCCGAAGCGGCGTATCAAAGTCTCTCCTTAATGCGAAATAGAACCTGTGGTCAATAATTGAATTTCCAGCGCTCTGTTCTGTCTTTCTCATGGTATATTTCGCAACCACAGAGACCCGTCTGAACGCCCAACTCACTGAGGGCTCAAATTCAAGAGTTGACAAGCCGGAATTAAACTTGGCGTAACTCACCCTCGCGAGAAGGGACAGTCTATTTCTGAATGACCTTGAAAGCAGAGCCTGAAATACTGTCTTAGAGTCAGACACTGTGCTGCCAAAATTCTTCAGGGATTGATAATCAGCGGTCAACTGCAATCTATAGGGTCTAAAATTCCAGAATATATCACCCCTTAAAAAAAGCTGATTCTCTTTTTCACCATTATAGGAGCTGCTCGTTTGATAATAGTTCCGCGAAACGAGAAAGACATTCCTTGTCAGCATTGTCCTGGCGTCAAATTCGATCCTGTGAATATCCCGCTCCTCATTCACCTTTCCTGAGTGGGAGTATGAGTATTGTGTAGAGGTCGAAACCCTGGCGTTCGTATTGAGACCAAGGGAAAGGCTATAGTCTGTTTCTTTGGACTGCACGCCTAAGCTCAGACTGCCTGTGACGGAGAAAATCCTTGATAATTGGTATTGCATGAAATCTGCTATGCCGGCGGTAAGGGGGCCTGCACTGTCCTGCAAGGCAAAGTCGTTGGGATCTTCATTGGACTTACTGTACCCAAAAAAAACAGAAGCAGTATTTGTAAACCGGTCCGAAAATCTTTTGGTGTAGCTGCTCGAAGCGCTTCCAACGTAGCCCTTGCCTGTATCAGTGGCAAAATAATTCGCCAGACCTGTTATTGAGAGGCTATCCTGCTGGTCTATACCAAAGCTCCTCAGCCAGTAACCGCGTGACGAAAGGTCGGTAAGGCTTGAACCGTCAGTTGTATGATATGAGTATCGATTATAGATATCAAAAGTGCGGTTTGTCTTCAGGTCAGGGAAATGAAAGTCTGCGCGGGCTTCGACCCACTGGTCTTTTATATCTGTAGAACCGGCATCAGTCATACGGTAATATCTGTATTCAAGTCTGTATTCACTGTCTTTTGCAAGGGTTATCGCCCTGAAATCGAGATAGTCGTTTTTTCGATCAGTCGTCCCACTTTGGTATGTGTACGAGTCATAGTCGAGGGAGAAACTCGGAAAGGGGATGAGGAGACCCCCTTGTTGTCCGCTCTTCCTGCTCGCATTGCTGTCATTGCTGTTGCTGTCATTGCTGTTGCTGTCATTGCTGTTGCCGTCATTGCTGTTGCCACGCAGAGGCTGGCCTTTATAGAAAGAGATGAATTTACCGTTCTGAAAAAATGCCAACTTTTTCCCTGGCATAGCATACTGAAGATTAAGACCGTAGTGATATGACTTGGAACTGTCAGATTCAGCATAATCGAATCGCAATATGACAGGTTGCGGGAAATACTGCAAAGGTCCACGTAAAACTCTTGTGTTCAGCAATGAAATATCCATGCCAAATCCATAAGAATTGACATTTGATCCAGGATTATTAATCCACTGCGAAAAAAAACTGTTCAGCTCAAATTTGACCAGACGAGGGTCAACAACGAACCCGCTGTATACGAGATGGTATTGGTGAGAAAATTCGTCTCTCTTTACGCTATCTCCCCATTGCCTCTGATATAACAATGTGACGTCACCTTTCAGTGCGAAGCCTTCGGTGAATGCCTCTGCTCTGACAGGAGACAACAAGACTAACAAAAATATCACAAATAGAAAAGGCAAATAGACTCTCTTGCTTACCACCAGAGGGCAACCTTCATTATGTAAAACTTTTTCTCCCTGTTATCAGAGTTTATCATTGAGCGTTATATTTATTTTAACCGGATATTCAGCTCTCATAGTCATGAGGAGATCAAGCTTTTGCTCCTCAAACCTCTTTTTTTGAAGTTTCTGCGCAAGATCCCCTTTCACCTTATCAAAATCCAGCAACTCGCCCGGGGTCTTCTCGCCTGCCTTCATGATATAAAACCCTTCAAGTGTCCTTATGACCTTACTCAGCTCGCCGGGCTGAAGGGCAAAAGCTGCGGCCTCCTGCTCCTCAGACATCAGCATCCCCTTATGGATAAAGCCAAGGTCGCCGCCCTTCACGCGGTATGGGTCATCAGAGTTCTTGGCAGCAAGATCAGAAAAAGCCTCGCCCGCCTGGAGCTGTTTCAGGATTTCTTCTGCACGTTCCTCCTGTTTCAGCCACTCCTGCTCTGTTGCTGAGGGCTCGACCTTGAGCAAAATATCATAAAGATGAACAGCATCAGGCCGCCTAAAATTCTCTTTATGTCCCTCGTAGTACTGCTTCAGTTCTTCGTCTGAATATTTGCTCTTTTCAAAGAGGTCTCTCAGAAGCTCATTCGCAAGACGATATTGCAGAATCCTGCTACGGAATTCGTCCATGGTCAGACCCCTGCTTTTAAGGACTTCATGCAGGCCCTTTTCTGATCCAAGCTGTTTTTTGTTCTGCTCCACGACCCCGTCTACAACATCGTCAGGGATCTTCATTCCCCGCTTCACTGCTGCGCGGAAAAGGAGCGCAACTTCGATCAAATCATTGAGCGCGTCCCTTCGATATTCGGGCTTTTGGGTAAGGTCCTGACCGTGAGAATATATGGTCTGCACCTTTCTCTGAACAGCCTCCTGGAGGTCCGCCTCTGTAATCTCTGCATCACCTACCTGCGCGACAATTGTCCTCTCAGCAGCAATTTCCTTTTCTGCAGAATAAGCCTTTTTTTCAGGTTGGGGAGTATTTTCTATTTCAACAGCCAATGCAAAAGAAACAAAAAAAATTAAAAAGAGGATAATAGGCAAAAGAGGGGCTAAAAAAACCGGAGAACTCCGCTTCATATGTATCATGTTGTTCATACGTTTATCACCCTCTTACCGGCATAGTGTGAAATTATACATAAGCATATAAGGCTGGGTCAAAAAAAAAGGGGGGACAAGCAAGCTCCTCCCCCCTCAAAACCAATTGAAGTTTACTTGTTTGAGTGGCAGTCAGTGCAAATAGTTGCCTTTGCAACTCTCAGGAATTTAGATAAATCATTATCGTGCGGATTATGGCAGGTAGCGCACTCAACCACGTTAGAGCCAGCACCGTAGAACTTAAATTGTCCTGCTCCGTTTGGGAGCACAGCGTTAAGGCCGGCCCTTCCATCAAGCATGTATTGAACTCCAACAGGATGGTCGTTGGTAAGATCAGTTGTCGATGGGCCACCGATAGCAGGATTATACCCAGGGTCTGAAGAACCTGCACCGTAAGAAGCAGTATAACCAGCATAGTTAAGGGCTCCCATAGTGCCGCTGACAGCTACAAGCAAGTTTGCAGGAGTCGACGTCATAACTTGAGTGTTTGATATACCGTTTTTGTATGTTACGCCAAGTCCGATCGAGCCATCATGACAGGAAAGACAGGTCAATGAGTTCGCACCAGGGTCACCAACCGGTGTAGCAGCAAGAGTTTGGTTTCCGCTGCCTGAACCATACGTATTATAATAGAAAGCACCCCCGATAGTAGTCAGATCCCTTGCCCACAAAGGAGCAGCGCTATTAGGAGTGCTCCCGTGAGGGATGTGGCAAAAACCGCAAACCGTTACTGAACCAGCTGCTGCAACATGAGGGCTTACTATTGCCCCTGTGGTCCAACCGGTTAGAAGATTATGCTTTGAATTTGCAACCGTACCGGCAAAAGCCGACCCTGTCATCAGTACAACCGACAGCATAATAATTAAAATTGTCTTCTTCATTGCTTCTCCTCGTAGAAATAAGATTTATTTTACTTGCCTTGGCATGAATGGATTCTTCCTGTCATGCCCGACAATACCTCGATAATCCTCCTTTCTGTTATTAGATTGTTAATATTGCTTTTCCTTAACATGTAGTTATTTATAGCAATAATTGAGCCAATTAGTTCAAGAGTTACGCTTTATATCATAACTTGTTAAATTAAACAGATTTTTTTAAGTTGAGTTACACTGACTACGGCCATCACTGTGTATTTATACATAATCGCATATTACTAATGTGCTATATCCCGCAATGGTCATGACAAAGTTCCCTTAATTCTTCTTCCCTTTCCCGCCAAGATACTGAAAAATCTGAACAAGCCCGGGATACTGATCAACCACATATATCTTGTCTTCAGAGTCGATCGCTATGCCGGCAGGCAGCCAGAACTTCCCAGGGGGGTTCCCGGGGCCACCCACAAAAAGAAGGAGCTTCCCTTCCTGGTCAAATATCTGAAAATTGTCAAAAGCAGTGTCCACAACATAAACATGCCCTTCTGAGTCAACCGCAATACCTTTAGGCCTGCCAAAGGTGCCGGGGGCATCTCCCAGCTGACCGAAAGTTCTAAGGTGCTTGCCCTCAGCGTTAAAAACCTGCACCTTGAAATTTCCGGTATCAACCACGTAAAGCTTTCCTTCGGCATCAAGGGCAATGTTTGTAGGAAAATTAAATTCTCCTGGCCCTTCACCTCTTGCGCCTATGGTCCTGAGCTTTGCATAGTCTTTTAGAGAGTAAACGTTCACATAATGTTTCTTTGAGTCAACAACATAGATCAAACCCCTTGCGTTATCTACCGCAACACCGCTGGGGCCATCCAGTTCACCCTCCTGTCCAATCGCTCCGGCAAACTTCCTGTCCTTATAGACGAAGACCCTGTCCTGACTGATGTCAGTAACAAAAAGCCGACCATCGTCCGCCAAACCGAGGCCAAAAGGAAAACTCAGTTTGCCGGCTCCCGGCTGAGAGCCGATAAAATCATAGGTTTTATTTTTCAGGTCAAAGACAAAAACCCTTCCGGGATCAGCAACGTAGATAACGCCCTGTTTATCAACCGCGACACCGTAAGGCTTTGCCATAACCTCTACCTTCTCTTCGCCAAAAAGCACATCAGCCATACTGCTTTTCTTCCCCACATCAAGGGTACTCCTGATTATATCAACGTATTTGATCCTGGGTTCTTCAGGAGGGAGCGGCCAGACCAGATCTATGTTCGGTTTCTGGTAGGTAGGAGCACAAGAGACGATAAGAGAGAGGAGGGAAAAAAGAAATACAATGCGTAACACATAGCGTTTTGAAATCATTCGAATCGGCTCCTTATGTCCTAATATGAATGTTACAGCGCTTATTAACCAGAATTATTTCTCAGACAATATTGCTCATGCACTATAATAAAAAATTCTTCAAGATATCAACACATCTTTTCTGCACTAACATTCAGGAAAAACTCTAATTTTTGTGGCAGTTGATACAGAGTTCAAATGGCGAATCTGACTTGTATCTGAACATGCGCATAAAATCTGAGCTGTGCGGATCGTGACAACTCCCGCAGTAGAATTCTTTTCCCGTTCGCACAGGGTCCATCAGAGGGGCCTTTATTTTTTTGCCCGGCTTCTTTTCGTCCGGCTTCTCAGGCTTCTTCAAAGACCCCAGAGGATGTCTGGCACCAGCTACAACATGAGGACCCTTTGCGATATTCGGATGGCAATCAAGACAGACAGCCATCGGCCTCTTCGGAAGAAGCGCCATCTCCTCTGTGGCATGCGGACTGTGGCAGCTCAGGCACATGCCGCCCATTACCGGTGCGTGCACGTTTTTCTTCGCAAATATCGCCTTGTCATGGCAATTAAAGCAGAGGTCAGGCGCTTCGGCAATAAGCAGCTTTGGAGAATCAGAACTGTGCGGATTATGGCAACTCGTACACATTCCGCCCATCACAGGGGGATGGATCGTCTTGCCGTCAAATTTTTTCTTGTCATGACAGTTAAAACACAGCCCTGGCATTTCAGCTATAAGCAGCTTCTGAGCATCTGTTGAATGAGGATTGTGACAAGTGGTGCAACCCATCATAAGGGCTGCATGCACATTTTTTTTAGAAAACTTGGTTTTGTCATGACAGCCATAACAGATATCAGGCTGGGCAGAAGAAAGCCCCTTCGGAACCTTGCCGGTCACTTTATGCGGCACGTCAGACACATTGAGGCTGGTATGGCAAGCTGAGCAGCCCATACCGACGGCGGCATGGACGGTCTTCTTCTTGTCAAGGTCAGGATGGCACATGCTGCAGTCTACTGCCTCTGCATAAGCCCTATTAACGCCAAAGATAGGTCGGTCTGAGCCGCAGACGCAGATCAAGGCAATAACAGAAATCATGCCTAAGCATATATCCTTATACGAGCGGGCATGGCCTAAAATTTTCATATGCAACAATGTTACCTAAGGGGACCGAAATTTTTCAACGCAATTCGCTCAAGTCAATAAATATTCAGCACAGGCCCTGCCGTGGCCGCTAAAAAGGTGCCTCAAGAACTCCCTTTTTGCACCCTCGTGAGCGCAAGTTCCTGGGAAAGCCTTTTTACCTGATCAGTCAACGTTGATAATTTAATGGACAGATGAAGGCAGATGAGCAAAAGGGCGAGCAGACCGAAAAAGAAAAGCAAGGCTGAAGGCAGAATGCCACCGAGGAGTCTGCCGAGAAAGACAAGCAGGTCATACCAAACCGATAGGACTACGATCATCAAACCTGTCAGCATCCAGAGCCATGCATACTCCTCTCTCAGTCTCTTCCTTCTCACCAGTTCTATGATATAGAGAAAAAGTGTTACACCGATAACGGCAGCCAGAATTTTCAGCTGTGTAGTCATGATTCTCTCCTGAACTCATTTTTTCTCAATAGTGTCACAACGATGGACAGCATCATCTTAAATAAATAATAAACCGGCACGAGGCCGCTATGCATGGTCTTCTTCTTGGTGTTTGGGTTCATCTTTACCGGCACCTCCACAAACCTCAATCCCTGCCGGTGTAACATGATAAGCACATCAGCATCAGGGAAATCCACCGGATAGGCCTCACTCGCATACAACCCCATGGCTTTCCTGTTCAAAGCCTGAAACCCCGAAGTGGGATCCGTGATCTCCTTGCCGGTCAGAAATGAGGCGATCGCGCTAAAAAAAATCATTCCGATCTTTTTGATGGTGGTGGGACGATAATCACTTTCGCCAAGAAACCGCGACCCGATAGCCACATCAACATCTCCTGCCTGCACCCTCTCAAGAAGCACAGGGATGTATGCAGGATCATGCTGGCCATCGGCATCCATCTGCAAAGCATAAGCATATCCCTTCCCGATTGCATACTGATAGCCTGTCTGAAGAGCTGCTCCATAGCCAAGATTAAAGGGAAGTTCGATCACGGTCGCGCCGGATAATCGCGCCTCACTGAGAGTAGCATCTCCACATCCGTCACAGACAACCACAATCTCCATATCCGTGAGGGACCTGATACCGGGGACGGTCTTCCCAATCCTGCCTTCCTCATTAAAGGCCGGGATAATAATAATAAATTGCTCCATGGCTTACAAAAAATTCCTATTTTTATGGTTTTTATATCCCAGATGCATCGTAATCCTCCTCAACGGGCATTCTTGATGAAAGTCGCCTTATTGAAAAACCAAAGAACCACACTTGATGGTACCAGTAGCAATACCGACAAACCGACGCGATAAGATCTGTTCACCAGCGAATCCGGAAAACCGCTTTTTCTTGCTGCCCGCTGCACCTTGAGGGTGGAACTGATCGTCTTTTTCAATAGCATCGATTTCGACTGGATCGTCGACATACGATACTTCAGCAGAGGCAAAGGGATGTTAGCTACCCGATAGTGACCCGAGATACGCAGAAACAGATCATAATCCTCACAGACGTGCATTGTCTCGCAATACGGGCCAACCTCATCGAATACACTGCGACGAAGCATGCTAGCCGGCTGAGCAAAGGGATTATAGCGCAGCAAGACCTTACGAATCTCTTTGTCATCATGCGGATAGATACGGGCTCCTATGGTACATCCGAGCTCATCAATAATTTCCAGATCGCTCGAAATCAGGGCATATTCCGGCTGATCTTCGAAAAAAGCGACCTGCATCTGCAATCGCTCGGGTGCAGCAATGTCGTCACTATCAAGCCAAGCAATGTATTTCCCCCGAGCCAGCTCAACACCAATATTTCTACTCTTCGGGATTCCCATATTCTTTGGGTTAGTATGGCTTTTAACCCTTGAATCCGCTGCTTCGTATTCAGTTACGATATCAGAAGTCGAGTCAGTAGAGCTATCATTAATGATAAGCAATTCAAAGTTCCGAAAGGACTGGTTGAGAATGCTTTCTATTGCCTCCCGCAGAAAACGCTCGGCGTTATATGCTAGGATTATGACAGAAACCAATGGAGGCATCTAAATTCCCACAATTAATATCACTTGCACGACCACTAAATATTTCCAGAAATCTCTCTTCACTTTCTACGTAACCAGAAAGAACAGCCATTTCGTTGCACTGTCGCCAAGCCACTTCGATTGCACAAGTCTTCCACTACGGGAGATAGTTTATTGTCATGGACAATAAATTTGCACGGAAAAACTGTTTCGAGTCCTCCCCCCTGCGCCAACAAATAACAAGCAAGGCCATACTGTTCTGAGTAATAACGAGCGACCCAATCCTCCGGATAATCATACGGCAGGCAGATATCGTGCAGTTGAATCAAAACTCCGCTTTCAAGAATGGGCAAAATATCCAAAAAAACTACCGTTGCATCAGAGTTCATAAATATTCTGTGCGAGTTGTCGATGAACACTATATCCTGAGCACCAAGAGACGAGAAAATAGAAAGGTCGACATCCTCAAGTCTTTCCCGTATCACTTGATCACAAATTGAATCGATGTCCGCTCGCGGATACGGATCGATTGAAATAATTTTAGTTCTAAGTCCATGGTCAGTTATTGCTCTTCTGGCAAACTTCGTCGAGTTTCCGGATCCGACCTCAATAAAAGTGCTGGGGTTATTTATAACTAAAAAATGATAGAGAACCATGGCGTCAAGGACAGGGAACCAGCCATTATCCCAATAAGGATCAACTCTGTTCAACCCTTGATTGATTGATATCGACCTGAATTTAATTTCATGCATTTGCATGGCGTTGAGTATGTCGGAATATCTGTCATTGTTTCTTGCTATTATCTCGTAAAGCTGTTTATGCGGAGCATTGATCGTATATCTTGGTTTGGAGACAAAGGGATAATCAAGGTCCAGTTTAAAACTTGACTCAAATAGTTTCTTTAACTTGATTAACATTCTTATTATCATGTCAAATCTCCCTGCAATCGATTAAACCAGACAATTTTGATATGTCTGCAAAAATATCTTCAATATCGATTTTCGATGCATTCCTGTTCTCCATACAAGCAACAACTGATGATTGCTCTATACCGTTTTCAGAAATTAATTTATTTAATATATTGCGTATCTTGACTGACTTGCCACTTCCAACATTATATATCTGCCCGGACACTCCACGATCCATGATTATTTTATAGAATCCGACCGCATCGGCAACCGGGAGATAGTCCCTTTTGTTTTCAAGATTTCCGACCCGGATTTTATCGACAATCCCATGCTTGTAATCAGCAATCTGCTGCAACAGGTTCCCGACAAACAGCTTGAGCGAAAACCCTTCTCCCAATAGGTTAAATGTTCTTGCCATGACAATATCCATATCAAATACATTCCGGTAGTATTTCATCAGTTCTGTCTGATATACCTTGCTTAAGCCGTAGAGACTGACAGGGCTGAGCGGATGGTCCTCCCTCACAGGATTATCTTCAGGCCGTACCAGCCCATATTCGGCAGCGCTGCCTACCAACAAAATTCTGACGTGCAATTCATGCTTCAGGCAGGCATCCAATAGATATTTTGTTGCGAGAACATTGATCTGATAATTTGTTGCATAATCGTCATAGTAGCCCCCGGCAAGGTGATAAATCCGATCCGGTCTAATTTCTGCAAGCATACGGTCCACAGCATCGGTGTCAATCAAATCGCAGACAAAACTATCCACCCCGGATTCGACATGCAAATCTGTGAGGCAAATCTGCATCTCCTTTTCGGTGCTCAGCAACCTGGCAAGATTTCGGCCTGAAACACCCGCTGCTCCCGTGATCAGGACTTTACCCATTAAAACCCCAGCCGTTTTTTGATTTCATCGTAATTTTCGTTGGCAAAGTCGTAGTCGTCAGGACGGCCTATGTCCAGCCAAAAACCTTCAAACGGGCGGGCGAGCAATCGCTGACCTTTCGCAATTCCGTCCAGCATCAGGTCGTCGAACCCATAGGGCTCCCCCTTGGGAAGCTTCTCGATCAAAGTCCGTCTGATACCATAAATCCCCATGCTCACATCATAGCGATGGACCGGCTTTTCGATAAATTCGCGTATATAGCAGGACGAATCATAGCGCAGCACGCCAAAATCGATTTTTGTATCACGTTTGTAGGAAGAAACCGTAACATCACTCCCGCTATTCACATGAAAATCATAAAATGCGCGATAGTCAAGATCGCATAGGATATCCCCGTTCATAACCAAAAAATTTTCGGGTAAATCCGGAATTAGTGTAAGCGGGCCGATCGTACTCAAGGGCTTGTCTTCCAGAGAATAATCAATCTTGACCCCCCATCGGGAGCCGTCTCCAAAATAGGCCATGATAAGATTGGACAAATGGTTGACCGCCAGAGTCACATGATCAAATCCGGCAAGAGCAAGCTGACGCAACACTGCCTCAAGAATAGGCATTTCGCCACCGATCGGAACAAGGGGCTTCGGGATGAAGGTTGTATACGGCTTCAACCGTGTGCCTTTGCCACCCGCCAGAATAATTGCTCTCATACTCCCTCCTTAGACGTTATAGATATCGCTTTTATAGCCTGCAAGATTGACGGGAGTTTTGAACCACTCGATCGTCTCCCGCAAACCTCCTTCCAGGTCATAATGCATTTTCCAATCCGTCAGTCTGAGAAGTTTTTTGTTGCAGCCAAGCAGTCGCTCAACCTCTGACTTGTCAGGACGTATGCGCTGCTCCTTACAGACGATCCGGGCGGATGGATTAAGCTGTTTTATCAGCTTTTCGGCAAGCTCTCCCACCGAAATTTCCACACCGGTCGCGATATTGATCTCTTCCCCGATGGTCCGGTCCGACTTGGCAATCTCGACAAACCCACACACCGTATCTCTCACAAAGACAAAATCCCGGATCGGACTCTGGCTGCCCAGTTGGATTTCCTGCGCCCCCCCCAATAGCTGTGCAATGATCGTCGGAATAACAGCCCGAGCAGACTGCCTGGGGCCATACGTATTAAACGGTCGAACGATCACCGCCGGCAATCCGAAAGAGCGCCAGAATGATTCCACCAGGCGGTCCGCACCGATCTTTGTAGCGCTGTAAGGAGACTGTCCCTGAAGGGGATGGATTTCGTCGATCGGTACGTAACGGGCCGTCCCGTAGACTTCCGAGGTCGATGTGGAAAGCACCTTTTCTACAGGAAATTTACGCGCGGCCTGGAGCACATTCAATGTCCCTCGAATATTCGTGTCGACATAGGAATCCGGCGAATGGTATGAAAAGGGTATGCCGATCAACGCCGCCAGATGAAAGATAACGTCACACCCCTTGACAGCAGTTTCAACACCGTTAGGATCACGAATATCACCCGCAAATATTTCAATTTGCGCGAGCTTTTCTTTTGCAAGCGTATCCAGCCAACCCCAGGAATTGAATGAATTATAATATACGAAGGCCTTGATCTGGCATCCTTCCTCAAGCAGTGCTTCAACCAGATGACTGCCGATAAAACCGTCGGCACCAGTTACAAGAACTTTCATTCCTTTAAGCTTCATGTTCAACACCTCTACGCTGATTTATTACATTTATAAATGCCTGATGATACGCTTCAAGCATATTGCTGAGATCCAGATGATGCAGGGCATATGCTCTGGCG
>JACRLO010000011.1:19920-64816 GCA_016235245.1 Nitrospirota bacterium
TGCTCTGGCGTTCTTCCCCATTTTCCCCCACAGGTTCCGATCGTTATATAATATTTTTATTCGGGAGGAAAAACCGTCTATGTCGCTTGAAGCACAGAGAAATCCATTATGCCCATCCGTAATGATCTCAGGTATCCCCCCAATACAGGAGGCCACAACGGGAATGCCTAATGACATAGCCTCAAGTAACACAATCGGTATGCCCTCAATTATTGACGGGATAACTACCACATGTGCGGCCGCCAAAAACGGCTTAACATCGTCAACGATCCCCATCGTAAGAATCGAATTTCCCATACCACGTCTTTCGATCAGGGCTCTGACCCCCGCAAACTCGCCGCCTCCACCAGTCATCACCCAGGTTATGCCGCCCAAGCCCCTCAGTTTGACAGCAATATCAACAAACTTTGCAGGACCTTTCTCTTTCGAAAAACGACCGAAATAACCAATAACAAAATCATCCGGGCGTAATTTCCATGACGGATTTCTTGGGTATTTGCTACTGAAAATCTCAGGAGAAAACTCCCTGTGCACATCGACGCCATGAATAATAACGCTAATTTTTTCTTTTTTTTCTCGAAACTTGCTTATCAGTATCTTCTCAATACCTTCATTGGCGACAATATTTAAGTCAATCTGTTTTGCATATCTCCTGTTATTTATTATATGTCCAAAAGGATTAAACAACTGGTCAACAATTTTGACATGGGGATATTTTGCTTTTATCTCCGTGCTCATCTGGTACATAAAACTACATCCAACAATAAAAATAATATCAATCAGCTTGGTCTCTATCAGATAGAAGATAAAATCCTTTTTCTCCTGTTTGCCTGGAATGAATTTATGAAGATGGTAGACTTCGCGAGTAATTTGTTCGTAACGGGGCGAGTTGTCGCCAGAAAACTTCGCGTCCGTTGGAAGAGTCGTAATACAGCTAAAGGCAAAGTTCTTCTGAGAAAGATGCCCGAGGATGCGCAATAGAACCTCATCTGCCCCCCCGGTTACCATAAAGGGAAGCGCAAGCAGCACGTTAACTTTCCCGGTATCTTTCTTCAAAAGGTTAACAAATGGATTGTTGACAATATATCGCTCCCGGCGCCTCTTTCTGATTAGCGCGCGGTTGCTGCGAGAAAACAGCTTCCGATTGGCGCTAATAAGCTTATCTCTCTGATTCGATAAACTCATTCGGTTCTGTGCGGTAAGCCCTTCGCCATGCACCCGGTAGAACATTAACGGTTCAGGAAGCACCTTTATCTGGCAGCCATGCCCAAGCATACGGGTCCAAAAATCCCAATCCTCCGGCACATGCTCTTTTCCAATCCCCCAATCCCTGAATCCCCCAACAAGCTCCCAATCATTTTTTCTAAAAAGCGCAATTGTCGGAATCGTCGCACCCATAGCACATGAATATAAATCGGGTTCACCAGGAGCCCAGATATCCTCCTTCTCTTCAAAACACTGCACCCAGGGATAAACGATGCTGAGATTGCCGCTTTCGGCATAGAATACGCTCTTTTCGAGATAGGTCGCATGCAGTTTGTCATCCGCGTCCAGACAGCAAATATACTTTCCCAGAGCATGTGCAATTCCAAAATTTCGGTTATCGCCTGCCAGATGAAGCCCTTCACGAAAAAACACTTTTACTTTAGAATGTGTTATAGACTGCAGCGTTGTGATGGTCTCTCGATCCGTCGACCCACCGTCCACAATGATAATTTCAAGATTATCATATGTCTGTAATAATACAGATTCAATTGTCTCATTAATATACCGTCCATAGTTAAAACAGGGGATAATAACACTTATGAATGGCTTTTCGTGAGGCCATTCATAAGTGTTAACTGCAATATCTTTTCCGAACAGAATTTTATCAATATAAAGAATAGACTTTATTAATTTTCTGTAAATTTTATGTATATATCTGCGTGTCATATAATGAGAAATATGAATTTGGTCATTTAAGCGGCCGTTGATATACCTCCGCCGGCGCAACGGACATCAACTATTCAAAATTTTCGCTTCTGCTAATATTTCTGCAATTTCTTGCGGATATATGCAGTTATTTTGAACAAAAATGGGACGTAAAGTTTTGCTGCTAATACAAATAATGTATAATTTGTCCCTTCTCTTTTTTGAAAAGAACTGAAAATATACTTTAAGAGACATACTCTGGCTTTCTCTATTTCACCACTCGATTTATATAATGTATACAATTCAAAATAATACTCAGCAATTTTTGGTTTTATAAACTTACGGTATTTATATTTTAAATGTTTATTAATGGTATGATGCGACCCAATAACCGCTTCGATCCTTTCTGTTAATTTCGTTCTATTCCATACTCCTCCAGAATGCATGCGACAAATAGCCATATTTTCGTCAATATAACCGATATCTCCATGTTGAGCGTTTAGGATATGCAGCGACCAATCCCCTTGATTCAACGAATAAAACCAATCGGGAAACGATTCAAACAATCTGCTTCTAAACATTGTTGAACAGCTTGGAATAAAATTTTCGACAACCAAATCTTCAATAGTTGAAATTTGTTTTTCATGATTAATAGGAATAAAAGAAGGCACCAACAAATCTTCGTCTGAAATAACCTTTACTGGATGGAAACAGATTGCACACTCTGGATGGGAATCAAGAAAATCTGCCTGCTTTTGCACCTTTAGCGGATCGGCCCAGAAGTCATCGCCATCCAGTAGCGCGATATAATCCCCCCGACAGCGCTTAAGGATATCGACAAAATTATATAGACGTCCAAATTTTATCCTTGATTGATAATAAATGTCGCCCTTTTCTCTCTCTAATATACGAATAATATGCGGATATTGTTTCTCGTATTTGCGAATAATTCGCAGTGTGCCATCGTCAGAAAAATCATCACCGATAACTATTTCCATGTCAAAACTAGTTTTTTGCATAAGGATAGAGTCAATTGCCTGTGCTATGTAATCTTCCTGGTTATAGCACATAACCCTAACACTCACTTTAGGCCTCCCATTTCTGAAAGGTTTCGCCTCGCCGACAGTTGATAATGGCCTATTTTTCATGGGACTCCAAGCATTATCATTCCTATAGGCGCTCTTCGCTGTCAATCATAGAAATAAGCTGACAAGATTTCATGAGCTATTGATTTGAAGAGTGCAATGTCATTACCACTCAATTCCCGTCTGTAAGCGCCGACCTGTGAACTCGAAGGTTTTTCCAAGAGTTTATCCTTCCACTGAAGAAAGTCTGCAGGCTCATCCAATTGGGATACAAAATATTCCAGCATCGATGGATCATATTCTTCACCAATAAACCAGCATAATTCTTTCAGCTTGCTTTCCGGATTAGCAACAAGGTCTTCATACTTAATTTCAAGCGTATTATCCCAGTTGATCAAATTAAAGGATTCTCTTATTTCCCTGATGTTGCCGACCCATTCATAAGCAATATCTTCTATTTTGCAAGGCAGGTTGGGGGCATATTGCGAAACAATCTTTTTTTTGTTCAAACGCATGTAGGAGCAGGCTACATCCCGGCCATCTCTAACAATATGAATAAAGAAAGCATCTGGAAATAGTTTTTTGAGTGTGCCTATATGATGCAAATAAAAATTATTCTTATCACCCCATTTCGTAAAGGTTCTGCCCCTCGACTCACCGTAAAACTCATATACGCACGATACCAGGTCTGAATATGATGCAGGTTTGTTCTGCAGGACATAGTTATTGAGCTTAGCAATATTCAATGACCACGTCTCTATCTTTCTCGATAATTGAAGATCCTCAAGAAAGGAAGTCACATGCCGCACATTGTTCACACAGGATTCATTCCATGATGCGTATTTGTAATACCACCAAATCATGAACCCGCATTCAGGAGGAATAACAATATTACGATGATTATTAAGCATCAGCCTTAATAGAGTTGTGCCGGATCGTGGATTACCGATTATGAATAGAGGATTGTTCATATAGCAAATTCACTGAGCGCCCAGAATGGAACAAATTGTCTCAACATGATCACCTGAAAGGCTAGAATATATAGGAAGACACAATATATTGGTCGCAACGTCTTCAGCAACTGGCAAGTTATCTGACGATGCGGACGGCAATCCCCTGTAGGTCGGGAACTGACTGATTAGTGGGAAAAAATATCTCCTGACAAGGTAGCCTTGGTCTTTGAGTTCCTGATAAATTTCATTACGCGTCTTCCCGCTTTCTTTCGGGTCAATTAATATCGGAAAATATCCGTAGTTGCGCCTCAGATCCTTAATATCTTTTATTATCCTAATTCCCTTTACATCCCTCAACTTGTTCTTATATATCTCAGCGATTTGCCCTCTTTTTTCGATAAACTTATCAACATATTTTAGTTGTAACAACCCCAGCGCGGCCTGGAACTCACTCATCTTCGCATTAATTCCAGGAGCCACAACCGTAGTCTCGTTTGCAAATCCAAAGTTTTTGAGATAATCTATGCGTTTTTTTGTCTTTTCGTCATGACAGACAATAGCACCTCCCTCAAAGGTAGTAAATATCTTTGTTGCATGAAAACTGAGTACGGACAGATCGCCAAAGTTCAACACAGATTCTCCCTTCACCCTGACACCAAAGGCATGACAGGCATCATAAATGACTTTCAACCCGTAGGTATCCGCTATGCCGGCTATCCTCTCCACATTACAGGGATTGCCATAAACATGTACGGGAAGGATTGCAGTTGTTTTTGGTGTAATGGCAGCTTCAATCTTCTCAGGATCCAAATTAAAATAGTCAGGCTCTATATCACAAAAAACAGGTTTTATGCCGTTCCAGTGAAGGGCATGGGTCGTCGCAACAAAACTGAAGGGTGTCGTTATCACTTCACCGGTTATGCGCAGCACCTGCAGAGCAGTAATGAGCGCAAGCGTTCCGTTGGTAAAAAGCGAAAGATATTTCACGCCAAGGTATTCACATAGGGCTTCTTCAAACTCCCGATGGAATTTCCCCATATTAGTTAACCACCTGCTGTCCCAAATCTCCTCAAGAGACTTAACAAATTCCTCCAGCGGCGGCAGATCCGGTCTCGTGACAAATATTCCTCCGGTCTTTTTTGCGTTATTCATATTATCTCCCTACGTTAGATTTTGAATCCGGTGTTTAGCCTCTGCCGAAAGTTGAACTGTGGAATTAGCCAGATCATAGGACATATCACAATTGGTTAGTATTTGCCATGGCAAATAACACGGTCTCTTCTTCATGAATTGTAAAATGCCCAAGATAATATCTGTAGCCCAAACCTAGTGACTCGATGAATTTAGGGATATCTGCAAAATCTTCCACCTTATGATAAAGTGAAATTGCCAATTTTGGTCTGTACTTCCGTAACGTATTTTCAGCTCCTTTGAGAGCTTCTAGTTCAGCCCCTTCAATATCCATTTTTATAAAATTCACATTCGACAATTTTTTCGCAGCTGCAAAATCATCGACAGTAATCGTTCTGACATCAATGCCAATCCGATCGATATTTATTCTACTTGCTGGGCCATTAACAGCAACGGGAACCAAAAGACCCGACTCATTCCACAACGCATCAGGTACAATATCAATCCTATCCGCCAACTCAGGGTTCAGCGTAATATTCGCATGCATGATATCACGATTAGCAGAAACAATTTCAAACGAATAGACTCTGCCCGATTGGCCGGTCTGATGGGCGAATCTTAGGGTAGTATCACCCCACCCACCCCCCGCATCTATTACAATATCGCCCCGTTCAACCTTAATCACATGAGATTGAGAATGATATTCGTACTGTCTCGCAACAAAAGTGTTATATACTGACCGAGGACTACTGTAAACTTTTATTGGCCAGCCTATCTGCGCCAGATCAAATATATTGAGCACCCAAGCCATGAAATCCAATCGAATACTACTTTTTTTGTCGGCTTTATTGGCGAGGTCTGCAGTGGCATTCCAAAAATCGGAGGTATTAGTAGGGAGCTTCACTTTTTTGTGACCAAGGATTCGATACACAAGAATCTTTATCAATAATTCTTTCGATGATTTATCAGCAAGAAGCTCGTAAAGATATTTAAATTTATCAATGAGAGTCTGATGCTTTCTTACTATTGACGAAATATAATAACCGGGAGCTATTCTGCTGATGATTTCGTGCACCGCAAACCGTTGATTAAGACTATGCTGTTCAGGGACAACCAGCTCGCCGAAACGAAAATAATCATAATTGTCACGAAAATCATTATTAAGACTCTCTTTTAACAACTCTTTGATGGCGGCAATAAATGTCATAAGTCCTCCTCGATCCGGTCAACTGCAGGAACCCTCCATTCCAGTTTAGGCCTGACAGCACCCGGCCACTTATCAAACCAATACCCCTTTCTCTGAGCATCATGAATTTTAAAAACAAGACCGTCATTCAAGGTAAAAAGCGGTTTCCCTTCCTCGACGATCATCATAGAAATCTTATAATGTCCATCATTAAGCAAACCACCCATGATGTGACACGAAAACGAAGATATCCCGATGGGCAAGGTCAGACTTGGTGAAGTAGCCGCAAAAACCAGCTCTCCACTGATAGAGTACAAATGCATACTCAAATTAATCATGGCGTTTTTCTTGAAATTCCAGAAATCAAACTCTATATCGAAAGGATTTTCCACCGTTATTTCCCCGGCACCATGTTGGGACTGGAGAATTAACTCTATTTTTTTCACTTTCACTTCGTGATTCCCTGGTGCATTTTCTGCCTCATTCCAGACCTGTCTGTATACGTCAGAAGAATTACTCAGGTATTTGTCTATAACGTTGTATGCTTCACCGTATTCCTTCAAGTTACCGCAGTTGAGCAGGATGGCTCTATTACAAAGGTTTTTGATAGCCGTCATATTATGACTTACAAACAGAACCGTTCTTCCCTCTTTGGCCACATCACCCATCTTTCCCAGGCATTTTTTCTGAAACGCTGCATCCCCTACTGCAAGGACTTCATCAACAATCAATATCTCCGGTTCCAGGTGGGCAGCTACTGCAAAAGCAAGTCGTACGTACATGCCAGACGAGTAGCGCTTCACCGGCGTATCAATGAACTTCTCAACTTCGGCAAAGGCAATAATCTCGTCAAACTTATTATCGATCTCTTTTTTTGTCATGCCCAATATGGCACCGTTAAGATAAATGTTCTCACGGCCGGTCAGTTCAGGATGAAACCCCGTTCCCACCTCCAAAAGACTTGCCACCCTGCCCTTTATTTTCACCTGACCTTTTGTGGGGGATATCACTTCTGAAAGTATTTTCAGCAGAGTGGACTTGCCTGCGCCATTTCTGCCAATGATCCCTAAAACATCTCCTTCCTTTACTTCAAATGAAACGTCATTTAGAGCAAGCATGTGAGGATTTTCATCTGAGCGTCGAGAGTTGAGGATTGGAACGTGAACCGCCGATATAATCGAGTTTGGATCTTCCTTGCCACGCATCCTGGCCCACCAGCTCTGCAGATCTTTATACAGCGTTCCGTGACTGATCGTTCCAAGTCGATATTCCTTATAGAGGTGTTCGACTCTGATTACAACATCGCTCATACGGTATCCATAAAAGTCTTTTCTATGCGGCTGAACATGAGAATGCCGACGATTAATACCATTGTCGTCATCCCGAGGCTTATTACCATATGCATTGGCCGTATTGCGCCAGCGCCGAGGAAGGCATAACGCGCTGTTTCGACAATTGAAGCCATGGGATTCATCACATATATCCAGTGCCATTTCTCCGGTATCTGTGACATCGGGTACACAATAGGCGTTGCATACATCCACAGCTGCACGCCGAACCCAATGACATATCTCAGGTCTCTATATTTTGTGGTAAGAGAGGAAATCAGTATTCCGAGTCCAAGGCCGAGGGCCGCCATCTGAATCAGCAGAAGCGGAGTAAGTAGACTCCACAGACTGGCTTTAACCACAGCTCCGTTAAGATAATAATAGGTCCAAAATACCAGGAAAAGTGAGAACTGGATAGAAAAAGTTATGAGGTTCGTTATCACAATCGAGACAGGTACTGTCAGGCGAGGGAAATAGACCTTGCCAAAAATGCCAGCGTTAGACACAAAAGTGTCAGAGGTCTTATTCAGGCAATCGGCAAAATAGTTCCAGACCACAATTCCAGACATATAAAAAAGCATTTGGGGGAGGCCATCAGTTGATATTTTGGCAATCCTGCCGAAGATGACCGTAAATACAATCGTCGTAAAGAGGGGCTGCAGCAGAAACCAGATCGGCCCCAAAATCGTTTGCTTGTAAAATGCAGTAAAATCTCTTTTTACAAAGAGCATTATCAGGTCTCTGTAATTCCAGAGGTTCAAAAGGTTGAGATCAAACCAGCCTTTTTTGGGGCTGATCACCTTTGTCCACTCTTCTTCCTGCAGTGCTTCCATCTGCCTGTTGATTTCAGCTGCCTTCATTGAGACGGGCTACCGCCGATCAGGTTGTGCAAACCCGCTTTTTCTTGCTCATTCATCTTCTCATTCCAGTCATTACGCCTGGTATCCAGCTCAATGACAATGTCGCCTCGCTTACGTGCTTACGTGATGGAAGGCGGCACGGCTTTCTCCCCGATCATGGATTCAAGAGGATAGATAGAAAATATCCTCTCCTGGGCAATCCCATGATCCAGAAGCATTTTATAAACAGTTGCTCTTTTTAAGTATGTCGTAAGAATAATGATGTTGCCGTCTGTATCAGCGAGGTCAATCAACGGTGTCACCGCCGTCTTAAAGAAGACCTTTCCTCTTTTGTCGTCATCATAAACTCTCCGGAGTTCAATATCTGCTTCCTGAAGAGAAAGATAGGCAATCTCGGTCACCTCATCCACCCCGGCAAAGGAGACTTCTCCTATCCCCTGCTTCTGCAGATCCACAAAAAGCTTTCTAAAGTCGCGCCGGGCATTTCGATAGATGCTGGTATAATCCTGGAGCAGATGATAGGTAAGCCGGGTCTTCTCCGCAAAGCCGGTCGGCGTCAGGTAGTATGCATACCGTTTTGCCGGGATCTGACTTATCGTGACATAACCCTTTGAAACGAGATTTTTAAGATAAGAGTTCACGAGCCCCAGAGCAATGTTCAGCCGCTTGCTCAAATCCCTCTGTGACAAGGACTCGCCCTTTGAGATCTCGTCAAGCAGGAGCAATGATTTGTAACTATCTTGATTTTCAGCATTCTTTCCGTTCATATTATGAACGTTCATGTTTTGAACATACCATGAAGGCAAAGTTAAGTCAAGATAATATCCAGCTAATTGCTTGACTTGGGAGAGGTGCAAAACTGATATTAGACTATGGACAATCCGATGAAAGTCGCTCTGATTACAGGTGGGGCCAGTGGACTAGGGAGTCATATCAGCAGGGTATTTCTTGAAAAGGGGTATCATATTGCACTCAACTACCTCAATTCGGAAGAAAAAGCGCTGGAAATCTCGGCTAAGGCAGGGGATCGCGTTATCTTATTAAGGACAGATGTTGGAGACTCATCGCAGGTCAGGGATATGGTCTGGCGCATTGAACAGACCTTCGGCAGACTCGATGTTCTAATCAATAACGCCGGCGTCGCAAAAGACAGCCTCCTGATCAAACAGACAGAAGCACAGTGGGATGCGATAATCAGAACAAACCTCACTGGCTGTTTCAACCTTCTCAGTGCTGCAGCACCTCTCATGATCAGCTCAGGCGGCGGCCATATCATTAATATCTCTTCCTATTCAGGCGTAAAAGGAAAGGCAGGACAGGCAGCATACAGCGCGTCCAAGGCAGGGCTTATCGGCCTGACCATCTCTGCAGCTCATGAACTCGCCCAATACAATATCAGGGTAAATGCAGTTCTGCCGGGATATATGACTACCGGGATGGGAGCCAAATCAATATCGGCCATGAAAAAGGCTGAAGAGGCGAGCCTCCTGAAGAGGCTCGCAGAACCTTCAGAAGTCGCACGAAGCATTGTATCCATCGCCGGGATGGACTATATCACAGGCCAGGTCCTCAGCCTTGACAGCAGAAACCTTTAGTGCAATACTTCACATGAAGGCTGCAGTTTTTTCAGGAGGAACGATGTTCAAGGGATTCTTTATAACCGGCACTGATACAGGCGTTGGAAAAACCGTGATTGCCGGGGCGATAATCAAAGTGATGCAGTCTTTTGGCATAAAGGCTTGCGCCATGAAACCCATTGAGAGCGGATGCGGAAAAGAGGGTGATATCCTTATCCCGTATGACAGCACCTTCCTCAAACAGGCAGCACACATGGATGAACCGATTAAGCAGGTGACACCCTTCTGCTTCGAAAGTCCGCTCTCACCTCTTGCAGCATCAGAAATTGAAGGGAAAAAGATCAGCATTGACGAGATCAAGAAGGCATATTACAAGCTCTATAAGTCATATGAAGCGATTGTCGTCGAAGGCGTTGGTGGTCTTATGGTGCCTATCAGAAAAGACTTCTATATCCTTGACCTTGTCCGGGAGTTTTCCCTTCCGCTGCTCATCATCACCAAGCCGGGACTCGGCACTATCAATCACACCATGCTCACCATAAACGCTGCGCTTTCGGCAGGGATTGAAGTTGCAGGCCTCATCATCAATTATAGCCGGCCGCCCGAAAACAGCCTTGCAGAAAAAACAAATCCTCAGATATTAAAAGAGATCTGCCCGGTGCCGGTAATCGGCACCTTCCCCTATCTGAAGGCTATGGGCGAGGATGTACTCGAAAAGACCGCCCTCCGCAACCTCGATCTTGAAGTTCTGAAGAAGTATATCCTGTAGGGAAATACGCTACGCCTAACCCCTTAAAAACCTGACTAATGAGGCATCAGGCAGATAGCCATGACTAATTCCCGCAAAACTGGCTAAAAATCATCTGTTACTATGGGGAAGGTATTTATTGCTTGCTGATAATACTTAGACTCTGATGTTTCAAATATCTTAAACCCAAAATGAGACTCTTGCAAAGGTCTCTTCGCTCCGATCAAGAACTGTGACATGAGCTGCTTTAGCGCCTCTTCTGCGTTAGCAGCAGTAACGCCGACATATTCCAATCTGCCATCCGCAAAAAGTGATGTAAACCCGTTTACGATCGACCAGCAATGAAAAGCGATATGCAAGGGCTCCCCTTCGCCAAAGACCTTTTTTTTCTGGCAATACACGACCATGTCCCGGATGAGGGCGAGTGTCTGGGATGCCGCGGTTTGCAATGCAGGGTATTTGTCGCCAGGCTTTACGTCTGAATTGAACATCAGCTTGAAATGCTGCGGATGATTAAGCCCCATACGAAAATATGCGAGTCCGCAACCGTAGTACATGTTCAAGGCATCATCCTTGTGCTTCAGTATGGTCTCCCTCATATACTGAGAAATCATATCAAATCCTTGCCTTGCAAGTTCCGCGAGCAGATCATCCTTGTCTTTGAAATGACGATACGGTGCGGCCTGACTCACTCCGGCAATCCGTGCAAGTTCTCTTAAAGAAATTTCCGCAGGCGAATGCTTTTTCAACAGTTTGAGCGCAGTGCCTAGAAGCGCAGCCTTCAAGTCACCGTGATGGTAGTTGTCGGCTGCCTTTGCTTTGTTTGGCGCTTTCCTGCGTTTTATCATAATGGTATCTCCGTTCGGGGGCTAAATGTTGACACATACAACATTAGATGTTATAGTTGTTAACATAGAAGCTGGATGACTGTAACCACCGTTCACATTATATACTCATTTTGAGCGACGGGCAAGATACTATTGCTGTTGTGAAACCAGCCTCAAGGGTTTACGCTTCGGCAGAAGGAAAGAGAGAATGCTTACGGAACCCTATATCCTGATGCTGCCGAAGCAGCTGCATGATGTTCAAGGAAAAGGAAATGAGCTTTGTTCATTTATTTAATGTTGTTCTCATTAAAGCAGCCGAACTCATGATATACGGCTTTCAAGGAGGCAAACATGTCCAGAACTATTGCTGTTGCAGCCATTAGAGGCGCGAATACGCTTGTAGCAAGGGCCGATGAGATGCTCGAAAAGGCTATTGCTGAGAAAGGTAAGGACTTTGTTTTCGAATTCCCTGATACGGCGTACCATCTCCCCATGATTTATGCAATGACAGGCATTGCGGTTAAGACCCTTGATGATATGACAAGGGCACTAAGTTTTGCCGGAAAGCTGCTTCATGAGGAGCCGCGGAAGCGCGTGTGGAAACCCTATCTGGGCGAGACTCTCGATTCAGGCATGGCCACGCTTTTTGCCGAGGAGATCATCCTTGCTCTCAGGTATATAAACGGACTTGAGCCCTGCACAGACCCTGAGACAGGGTATGTGTATAACGGGTTCATCTCCGACACCATACAGAGAAATTTGGGTATACAGCTGGTGGACGGCTCCATGCCGGGGTTTGCTGCCATAATTGGCGCTGCCCCGACCGACGATATAGCCGTGACCATCGTGAGGGAACTGCAGGAGAAGAACATACTGACCTTCTTGTCGGGGCATACAGCCGATGGTAACAGTGTCACCAAACAGCTTCTGAGAAAAGGTGTGGAGCTGGGGTGGGAAACACGGATAGTTCCTGTAGGGCCTGATACCGAACATACGGTATTTGTGCTCGACTGGGCAATACGGGCGTCGTGTATTTTTGGAGGGAAAAAACCGGGTGATTTCAAATCCCATCTAAAATATCAAAGAGACAGATTGTTTGCTTTTGCCATGGTGTTGGGCGAATTTGATGATCTCAAGTGGAGCACAGGCGCGGGGGCTCTTACCATGGGCTTCCCCGCCATCGGTGATACGGACATACCGGTTATCCATCCCACGGGCGTCTGCACCTATGAGGAAGTGGACAAGGAACTGGACCACAGCAAGATCGTGCAGAGGGCCATTGAGCAGAGGGGCCTGAAGATCATCATCGAGAAGCCGCCCATTCCCGTTGCCTTTGGTCCTGCTTTTGAGGGCGAGAGGATCAGGAAGGAAGACACTTTTATCGAGTTTGGCGGACAGAGAACGCCTGCCTTTGAGTGGGTCAAGATGGTTGAGCTTGAGGACATAGCGGAAGACAACGAGGTCATTGTTGTTGGGGACAACTGGCAGGAGCTTTATGAGAAAGGCGGCAAACTGCCCCTGGGCATTGTCATAGAAGTGGCCGGCAGAAAGATGCAGAAGGACTTTGAGTCCGTCATTGAGCGGAAGATTCACGCCAACATCAACGAGGCCCAGGGCGTATGGCATATGGGTCAGCGCGATATCAACTGGATCCGTATCAGCAATGCAGCCAAGAAAGACGGCTTCACTCTCGAACACCTGGGCGTCATCCAGACGGCTGTAATCCACAATCGCTTCCGCTCCATTGTGGACAAAATTCAGGTCAAGCTTTACATCGGCGAAGATGAGGTCAGGCAGGTACAGGAGGAGGCACGTGCCGCCTACAAAAAACGTGACCAACGGCTCGGCAGTCTTACTGATGAGGCGGTGGAGGACTTCTATTCCTGTCTCCTCTGCCAGTCCTTTGCTCCTGCCCATGTCTGCGTAATTACGCCCGAGAGACTGGGCCTTTGCGGGGCCTATAATTGGCTGGACGGCAAAGCAGCTTTTGAGATCGACCCTACGGGTGGTAACCAGCCCATCACCAAGGGAGAGGCCCTCGATACGAGGTACGGCCGCTATTCCGGTGTTGATGATTACCTGAAAAAGGCGTCTGGCGGAGCTGTTGAGACCCTTAATCTCTACACTATCATGGAAAACCCGATGACCTCCTGCGGCTGCTTCGAGTGCATTGTCGCTATCGTGCCAGAGGCCAATGGAGTAATGCTTGTTGAGCGCGGACACACCGGAATGACCCCTGCCGGAATGAAGTTCTCTACTCTTGCAGGCAGTGTCGGCGGAGGGGTGCAGGCTCCGGGGTTTATGGGCATTGGAAGAAACTTTATAACGAGCAAAAAGTTTCTTTTTGGCGATGGAGGACTTAAGAGAATAGTCTGGATGACAAAGAACCTGAAGGAAAGCCTGAAGACCGCCTTTAACCAGAGGGCTGCAGAGGCAGGTGTGCCTGATCTGCTCGACAAGATAGCAGATGAAACTATTTGTGAGGATTCCGAGAAGCTTGTGGAGCATCTTACAAATGTAGGACATCCTGCGTTAGAAATGGCATCAATCATATAGGAGGCAATAATGGACAGGCATAGGAAAAGCGCCAATGAAGCAGCTCAGAAGATATTGGAGTGGGGTATTACTGAAAAGATTGACACCTGCTTTGACAGGGCAGAGAAGATGAAACCATGCCCCATCGGCGGGTCGGGGGCTTGCTGTAAAATGTGCCATATGGGACCCTGCAGACTGGTGGGAAAGAACGCTGAAGAGGAAGTACGCGGTGTTTGCGGAGCAAGCCTATCAACCGTCGTGGCAAGAAACTTTATCAGGATGATCGCTGGTGGGACCTCATGCCATGGAAGCCATGGAAAAGACATGGTTTTTACTTTGCTTGCGGTAGCCAACGGCGAAGCGACAGACTATAAGATCAAAGACGTTAGAAAACTGTATAAGACAGCCGGCACACTTGGGCTTGAATTTGAAGGCAGGATGGTGAATGATGTGGCAAAGGATGTTGCCGCACGGTTGCTCGAAGATTTCAGCCGCCAGAGGGGCGAGATGAACTTATTGCAAAGAGCGCCCCAAAAGACCAAAGAGAGATGGAGAAAGTGGGGGATCATGCCGCGGGGTCTAAGCACCGAGGTTGTTGAGACCATGGACAGGACGACCATGGGTATGGACGCCGATCCTGATTCCCTTCTGCTCCACGGCCTCCGGACTGCGCTGTCGAACGGCTGGGGTGGGAGCATGATCTCGACCGAGGTTACCGATATCCTCTTCGGGACGCCAGGGGCCATAGAGGCGGAAGCGAGTCTGGGCATATTCAAAGAAGACGAGGTCAATGTCATCATCCATGGCCACGAGCCGACCCTTGCAGAGATGATTGTGGATGTGGTGAACGATCCCGAGATCGTGGCATACGCAAAAACGAAGGGTGCAAAGGGCGTTAATCTGGGCGGCATGTGTTGTACTGCCAATGAGGTCATGATGAGGCATGGTATCCCGACGGCGGGCGGTCTTACCAACCAGGAACTCGCTATCATGACCGGAATGATTGACACCATGATCGTGGATGTGCAGTGTATCATGCCTTCCCTGGCCAAACTGTCGAAGAAGTTCCATACGAAGTTTATCACCACCTCTCCGAAAGTCCATATACCGGAAGCTGTCCATATGGAATTCGATGAGCACAGGGCACGGGAACAGGCCAAGGAGATCGTCAAGGTCGCGATCGATAACTACCCCAATAGAAAGGCAACCGGCAGTCACGTTACCGAGAAATATCCGGTCATTGCCGGTTTCTCCCATGAGTACATCGAGTATATGCAGGGCGGATACTTCAGAGGTTCCTTCAGACCGCTGAACGATGCCATTATGGCGGGTAGGATCAGGGGCGTTGCAGCTATCATAGGATGTGATAATCCGCGAGTCGTCGCCACCGGTATTCATAAGTATCTTGCCTATGAGATGATAAAGAGCGACATCCTCGTCCTCACTACTGGATGCGGGGCTGCGGCCATGGGGAGTACGGGCTATTTGACCCCCGAAACAGCGCTTGAACACGCTGGGCCGGGGCTGAAGGAGGTCTGCGAGGCAATTGGCATCCCGCCTATTCTCCATCTTGGATCATGTGTGGACAACACGAGGATACTTACTATCGCAAGTGCCATGGCAGCAGAAGGCGGGCTCTCGGAGGAGATCGGCGGCATGCCTGCCGTGGGCATCGCCCCTGAGTGGATGTCTGAGAAGGCCATCGCTATCGGAAGTTACTTTGCAGTATCGGGAGTTCCGGTCATAATGGGCGGCGAATCACCTGTCAGTGCCAGCAAAGAAGTGACAAGGATCATGACCGAGGTCTGGTTCGAGAGGTTCAGGGGCGCCCTGCACTTCGAACCCGATCCCGAGAGGATCCTGGAACTGGCCATCGACTACATTGATAAGGCACGTGAGGCCCTGAAACTCAAGAAATACGAGCCGGGCAAGTTCGGAACTGAAAGGCTGCTTATGGGCATGGCGGAAAGAAGACGGCTCGAAAAGCAGACCCACCTCTGATAAGAAGTTCAGGACCAGGCTCCAAAGTTACAACCTGAATTGTTTGATATTTATGCAGAACCGCGGCTGCTCGCTTGTAATCGCCGAAATTACATTGACTTGCAGACGAAGGTCTGATACAATGTTGCATATACAACATGAAGACTGCTATGAATGAAAAGGAAGCCTCAGCACTTGCTAAGACAGTTGCCGACGAATGCATTGCATACCGAGTGCGGCTTTTGAACCGCGTCATAACCGGCATTTATGACAAAGTACTGCAACCTTTCGGCATCACGATCAATCAGGGGAGTATTCTCACTATGCTCTCGCTTACCGAGCGCGCATCTTCTGCAGACATCGGCAGAGCGCTGTTGATGGAGAAGTCGACCGTAAGCCGCACCCTGGACCGGATGAAGCAAAATGGCTGGATCAGTGTCGCGCGGCAGGTCGATGGGCCGGCCCAGGTAGTCACTGTCACGCCGAAAGGCAGGAAACTCATGGCAGCTTCGCATGGGGAATGGGAAAAAGCGCAAAAGGAGGCAGCGGAACTCCTTGGCGATGATGGTATTTCCGCAGTCCGGCTGCTTCATGGCAAACTGAGATCGAAAAAGAATTAGACTTTTTTTTAGCCATTAAGTTGCATATACAACTATCCAAAAGAGAACAGCATGACGAATTTAAATGAACACCCGACAGTAAAACGCTATAACGAAAGAAAAACATCAACGGCACTTCCCTCACCCGCTTCGAAACTGAGCGCCCGACAGTTGCGCGAAATGTGCCTGGACTTCGGCGTTGATGACGTGGGTTTTGTTGAGCTCGCGCGTCCGTCGTTGGATGACCTGAGAGAGGACATTCTGAAGGCATTCCCCTGGACGAAGTCACTCATCAGTTTTGTCGGACGGCTCACCAGGGAAAACCTGAGAAGTCCGGCACGCTCCATTGCAAGCCTCGAACTGCAACAGGTGGAAGCACGATTGAACCACGCTGCCCAGGCCTTGGCAGCAGCACTTGAACGGAAAGGCGTTCGCGCTGCAACCCCGGCCGCCGGGTTTCCGATGGAAGCGGACCAATGGCCCGGCAAGATGGCTGTCGTATCGCACAAGCCCATAGCCGTTGCCGCTGGAATGGGGAAAATGGGCCTCCACCGCAATGTTATTCACCCGGTGTTCGGGAGTTTTGTTTTGCTGGGTACCGTGCTTATCGACGCTGAAGTAGACGAATATGACAGTCCTTTGGACTATAACCCTTGCCTGGACTGCAAGCTCTGCTCGATTGCCTGTCCTACAGGAGCCATAGGACCAGATGGTTTTTTCAATCCCATAAACTGCCTCACGCATACCTATCGTGACATGGTTGGTGGATTTACAGACTTGGTTGAAAACATAGCCGATAGCAGAAACGCAGTCGATTACAGGACCAGAATAAGCGATTCCGAGACCGTATCCATGTGGCAGAGCCTGGCGTACAAGCCGTGCTACAAATCGGTTTATTGTATGGCCGTCTGCCCTGCGGGCGACGAAGTGATTCCGCAGTATCTGGAGGACAAAAAAACCTTTATCGAGGATGTGGTCAAACCGCTTCAGCAGAAAACCGAGACGGTCTATGTGCTGCCCGGTTCAGATGCAGAGAGTCATGTCCAGAATAAATTTCCGCATAAAAAGATAAAGCGCGTGGGCAACGGCATCAGACCGCCGTCCGTAGCAGCTTTTGTTGCATCCATGCCGATCGCCTTCCAGCGCCATAAATCGGAAGGGCTAAGTGCAACCTATCATTTCACCTTCACCGGCATTGAACAGGCCGAAGCAACGGTCACTATTAAAGACAAATCGATCAGCATAGAACCAGGACATGGAGGCACCCCGGACGTACAGGTGTATGCCGATACAAAAACCTGGCTGCGTGTGCTACACAAGGAAAGTTCGATGGTCAAGGAGATCGTTTTGAGGAAAATTCGCGTCAAAGGGCCGATGAAATTGTTCAAGGCTTTCGGCAGGTGTTTTGCGTAAGCAGTTTTATAAAAGGAAACGGTTATGGTAGAAAAAATGAAGGCCGCGCCGACGCCTGACAGCGATTACACTGATTTTTTTCTTGATCCCGAATTTGCCAAACATCCAGGGATTAAACTGCCGTCAGCGATATTCACTGCGCACCAAGGGAAGATTCTTTCTTTCGAGTCCGGCAAAAGCATAACAATCGCTTTTCCTGTCAGCGAGTTTCAGACAAATCCAATCGGGACGCTCCAGGGCGGTATCCTGTCCAGTTTTTTCGACGAAACTTTTGGTTGTCTGTGTTTTGCTTCCTTGCACAAACCCTGTGTGACCATAGATATGACCGTGAACTTCATCCGGCCTGTTAAGCCCGGATCGTTCGTCGTTATCCACGCGGTGTTCAAAGCGAGGGGGAAGAAGCTGTTCCAGCTCTCTGCGGAAGCAGTCAACGGCAATGAGAAGCTGGTCGCAACCGCAACGAGTAATTGGCTGGTGTATGAATCCTATCCATCTCCTGCTTAATATATGCAGAATGAAAGAACAGTACCACCAAGATCCAGCAATAAGAAAGGAGTCATTATGTCTAATTCAAAGGTCGTGGTTGTTACGGGAGTGTCATCGGGTATCGGACGTGTGTCAGGTTTGGAGGACTAAATAGTGTCAAAGATACTCTTTATCGCCCCGCCGTATTATTGCTGGGGAGTTCAAATTATCGGGACATGGCCGCCGCTGCAGATCGCCTACCTTGCCGGAGCAGCGCTTGAAGCCGGACACGAGGCTAAAATCTGCGACGCCATGAATAAGGGTTACACCTTCGATGATGTTCGCGCGGAAATAGAGCGCTACCAACCGGACTATGTCATGTCGCTTGATTTTCTGCCGGTGTCGGGCGCGGTCAGCACTGCAACCGTTCCCGCAGCGCTCCAGACACTCGCCATAGCCAAGGAGGTCAATCCGGATATAATCACGCTGCTTGCCGGACCGCACCCGACCTTCATGTACGAAGAGAGACTCTCGAACCCGGATGGTCGCCCCGACTTTATCCTGCGGGGAGAATCGGAAGAGACCCTGCGCGAACTGCTTTCCGCCCTACCGGAGGAACGCAGGCAAACTATGGCAGGAATCGCCTATTGCGAGCATGGCAAGATAGTTGCAACCCCCATGCGCCCCCACATCGCTGATCTTGACACCCTTTCCCCGGCCTGGCACCTCCTCGACTGGAGCGATTACCACTACAACATCGAGCCCTGGGGGAGGATGGCTTCGATTCTGACGACGCGCGGCTGCATGATGGGTTGTTCGTTCTGTTCGCACCGGGTGTTCTGGCGCAGCGATTGGCGCGCCCGAGATCCGAAAAAGGTAATAACCGAGGTCCGGCATCTGGTTGACGAGTACCAGGTCGAATTCATCACACTGGTCGATCCGTATCCGACCAAAGACCGGGCGCGGTGGGAAGAGCAGCTTGACCTGCTTATCGAGGCGAAGATCAACGTCCGTCTGCTGATGGAGACGCGGGTGGAAGACATCATCCGCGATAAGGACATACTGCCCAAGTACCGAGACGCCGGGATCATCCATATGTACCTGGGGGCGGAAAGCAGTTCCGACGCAATGCTCGAAAGCCTGAACAAGGGGACGGACGTAGACATGAACAAGCGGGCCATCGACCTGCTGCGCGAGCATGGGATTATGACCGAGGCATCGTTCATGATCGGTTTCCCAAACGAGACCTGGGAGAGCATCGACAAAACGGTGGCCGAAGCCATACGACTGAACCCGGATATTGCGGTGTTCCCGGTTATTACCCCCATGCCTTTCACCCCGCTGTATAAGGAAATGAAAGAGCGCATTCGTGTGTTCGACTACTCCAAGTACAACCTCATGACCCCCATCATTGAGCCGTACGCGATGTCGCTCGACGATGTGTATCGTGCCCTTGCCAAGTGCTACATGGGTTTCTACAGCCAGAAGATGCAGGAAGTGTCCAGGCTTGAAGACGGCTTCAAGCGGCGCTACATGCTGAGCGCGTTCAAGCAGATGATGAAGGACTACGGCAACCGCTTTGACTTTCTCGGGGAGGGGATGCCGCCGCACGGTATGCCGGCTGACATTCATCCTCAATAATGCGTGAAATGCCAACTCATCAATCAAAACACACAGCATTTATGCGGGCAAATAACAATCAAGGTATAGCATAAATAGCGATTAATGATCCCGGGAGGAGGAAAAACAACGGAGAGATGCGAAAATTGAAAGAGGAAACGCCATTGCGGGACGAGGGCACAGGAAGAGTCGGGCACATGAACCGAATCCGCATCGTAACCTGTGCCGTATTTCAGACCGAGCTTTCACACGTGCTCAGCCAACTCGAGGGAGAAATACCAGTTGATTGTGAAGTAGAGGTGACTTGCCTGAAGGCAGGCCTCCATTCGCGGCTTTCCACGTTGAAGGAAGAAGTACGTTCAATCCTTGACGAGAGAAAAGACGAAAAGATCATTCTGTTGTTTGGCTCAAGATGCCATGCGGATTTTGAGGAGCTTTCGAAGAACCATGAGGTGGTGCGCTTCGAAGGGGAAAATTGTATAAGCATCCTGTCCAGCGACAGCGGGTCACGTATTTTAGACCCAAAGACTTTTTATTTAACTCCCGGCTGGGTAATGAATTGGAAGGAAATATTCGCCGGAGATTTAGGGTTGGATGAGATTTCGATGCGGCAGAACCTCGGATATTTCGAACGTATGCTGCTCCTCTCCAATGATTCCGTCAAGATCGAAGATGAGCAGATACTTGAGTTTTTCGATGTAGCCGGCGTCCCCATTGAGGTTGACTATGCCGGCCTTGGAAGTTTCCGCGATCTGATCCTGGCGGCTGTCAAAAAAGCGGTCGGATCATAGATTCTATGCACATGAATTCATTGTACCGGATTATTACCTATGAATAGCGGATATTCCTCAATCTACCGCGGACTCATCAGCAGGCTTCCTGAATGTGACTTCCAGGAAAGCGCTGATCGACTTGGTCTCGAATATATTGAGGGAGGTATTCAGGTATGTTTTCTGAAGAGAGAATATCGCATTACCGCAAATGGCGTTGAGCCTCTGGACGGCCAGCCTGTCAATGTAAATAACCGCAGTGTTCTTCTCTATTACCTTCTTTCCAAAGGTCGGGGAGACCCTGAAAACTCTTACGTTTTATTTGAGAGTATTCCAGGAATGATTAGTGGGCTAACCTTTCAAGGCCGGTTGATGAATACTCCTCTGGAACGATATTTCGGCAACGACTACGTCAAATTCAGTGAAACAGCGGTAAAACTTGGTGGTATTAAAGAAGAGTCTCTTTCGGGCACACATCTGTGGAGATTTAACGTTCTTCCAAAGATTCCAGTGAAGATCGTTTTCTATGAGGCTGATGACGAGTTCCCGATCAATATACAAATCATGCTGGATAGAACCGCTCTTAATTTTTTGGAATTTGAATGTCTTGCTTTTATGGTGGGATGTTTTGTTCGTGCACTAATTAACACAGCGCAATATGGCGATGTTGTTGGTTGGGATTAATAGTGTAATTTCCAAGCTGTCTTCTATCGGGCCATCGGGCAATGTTCTTTCCTAATACTTCAAGCTCGCTTGTCATACCTTGAGTTTCAACTTCCTGCTTTTGCTCCTGGATATGCATCATTACTTCCTCCTGCATATTGGCGGTAAGCTTTGCAGTTATCCACGCTGCCGGAGTCTCACCCTCGCAAGCTTCGCCGAAGGCTATTTTGTCGGTTAACGTGTATGGCACAGCGCTCGTGCTTGAGGAATTTGGAAATATCATAGCGGCCGGAGGCGCCGGTGTGGTCATCGCCTCGCAATCCGGTCATCGTCTGGGCTCTCTTACTGATGAACAAAATAAAAAACCGGAGGGCGACTCTGATTGAATCACCCTCCGGACCTTGTCGATATATGGTATCTCTTTACGTTTTACGTTTCACGGCCTTACTTAACCAGTTTCATTCCCTTCAACACAGCCTTCAGCTTGTCCTTATTGGCCTTGGACATCTCGCAGAGCGGAAGCCTGAACTCTTCCTTGATCTTGCCCATCATCGCGAGCGCTGTCTTTGCCGGTATCGGGTTCGTCTCGATGAACATGGCGTTATTAAGAGGTTCGAGCTTGAAATGGATCTTCCGTGCCTCATCATACCTGCCCTGCTCCCAATGCGCACACATCTGTGCAACCAGCTTCGGCGCCACATTGGCAGAGACCGAGATGACACCCTTGCCGCCCAATGCCATAAGCGGGATGGTCGTGAAATCATCGCCGGAGATCACAGCGATCCTGTCTCCGCAGAGCCTGATCACCTCGCTCACCTGTTTCATGTCCCCGGTCGCTTCCTTGATCGCAACAATATTCTTTATCTCGGCGAGCCGCGCAACCGTTGTCGGCAGCATGTTCACGGCGGTCCTGCCCGGGACATTGTAGAGCACGATCGGGATCTTCACGGCATCGGCAACAGCCTTGTAGTGGCGGTACAGGCCTTCCTGTGTCGGCTTGTTATAGTATGGGCAGACAAGCAGCGCTCCGTCAGCGCCTGACTTCTTCGCCTCCTTAGTGATCATGATCGTCTCGTCAGTAGCATTTGCGCCTGTGCCTGCTATGACCGGAACCCGCTTGTTCACCACATCGACCGTGAACTTGATCACCCGGAAATGCTCCTTGTAGTCAAGAGTGGCAGATTCCCCCGTTGTGCCGCAGGGCACAATAGCATCGGTCCCTTCCTTTATATGCCACTCGATAAGATTACCCAGGGCCTTTTCATCCACCTTGCCATTGCGAAATGGTGTGACGATCGCGACGATTGATCCTCTAAACATGAAGCCTCCTTGTTTGTATAACAGAGTTGTGCTACAGATTAATAGTTCCTGTAAATACTTCTTCAGCAGGACCGGTCATATACACATGCCCATTTTCATGAAGTTCGATGACCAGATCTCCGCCCGGCAGCTTTATCGTAACCTTTTTATCGATAATTTCCTTCATATTGGCTGCAACCGCAACAGCAGATGCCCCGGTGCCGCAGGCAAGGGTCTCTCCTGAGCCGCGCTCCCAAACGCGCATTTTGATCGTCTGCCGGTCGATCACCTGAATGAACTCGACATTGGTCTTCCTCGGGAAGAGCGCATGCGTCTCGATCTGAGGCCCATACCTCTTTACATCAAAGGTATCCGCGTCATCGACTACGATTACCGCATGGGGATTGCCCATCGAAACACAGGTTATCGCAAACTCCCTGTCATCTACCTCCAGCGGGTAGTCTTTGACAATGCCGTCAAGGTTCACCGGGATTTTGCGACCCTCAAGTTCAGGCCTGCCCATGTCAACCCTGACCATGTCGCCGGCTTTTTCCGGCCTGATAATTCCGGAAGGCGTCTCGATCTCAAGCACCTGTTTTGACGACAGGTGCCTGTCCCATATATATTTTGCAAAACAGCGGATGCCATTGCCGCACATCTCGACCTCGCTGCCATCGGCGTTATAGATGCTCATCCTGAAATCTGCGGTAATTGAATCCTGCAGAAGCAGGATCTGGTCAGCGCCGATGCCGAAGCGCCGGTCACAGAGACGCCTGCTTATGTCGCTGATGTCCGACAGCTGATCGCTTACAGCCTTGTCGCGACAGTCAATGACAACAAAGTCATTTCCGATGCCATGCATCTTTACAAAAGGAAGATTCATTTCAAAAATCCCGGTATCAGTTCATGTTGAACAAGGTCCTCATACGTGCCGCGCCGCGCGATCAGCGCATGGGCCTTTCCGTTTACCATCACCTCTGCTGCCTTTGGCCTGCTGTTGTAGTTCGAACTCATGGACATGCCATACGCGCCGGCGCTCATCACCGCAAGGAACTCCCCTCTGTTCACCCTTTCGATCTTTCTCCCCTTTGCGAGGAAATCACCCGATTCGCAGATCGGGCCGACAACATCTGCCTTGATCTCTCCGCGTCTGGACTTCTTCACCGGGAGGATATGATGATATGCATCGTACAGGGAAGGCCTCATCAGGTCATTCATACCTGCGTCCACAATAACAAAGGTCTTGCCTTCACCCTTCTTCAGGTAAAGCGTCCGTGTTACAAGGATGCCTGCATTGCCGACGATCGACCTGCCCGGCTCCATGACCAGGGTAAGGTCCCGTCCCTTCAGCAGCGGCAGGAGTCTCTTCGCTATATCAGCAGGCACAGGCGGCTTTTCCGTCAGATAAGTAATGCCGAGCCCTCCGCCGATATCGAGATACCGGATATTCAGCTTCTGCTTTTTCAGTTCGTCAAGCAGGATCAATATCCGCTTCAGTGCATCCACAAAAGGCGTCATCTTGGTTATCTGCGAACCGATATGCTTCTGCACACCCACGACCTCAATGTTTTTCAGTCGTGCGGCAATCCGATAATGTTCAACGGCTTGATCTATAGATATGCCGAACTTATGCTCCTTCATGCCCGTCGATATATAGGGATGCGTCTGGGGGTCAATGTCAGGATTGATCCTCAGAGCAATAGGCGCTTTTGTCTTCATGAGACCGGCAACCCTGTCGATCTCGCGCAGTTCATCCTCTGATTCGACATTGAACATAAGGACCCTTGCGGCAAGTGCACGACGGATCTCTTCTTCTGTCTTGCCTACGCCGGCATAAACGATCTTTTTCGGAGATATGCCCGCTTTCAGGGCGCGGAAGAGTTCGCCTCCCGACACAATGTCCGCGCCGCAGCCCTGTTGTGCGAGCAGCTTCAGGATAGCACCGTTCGTATTGGCCTTCAGCGCATAACAGATAATATGAGGAAATGCATGATAAGCGTCTTCATACGCCTTATAATGCCTGAGAAGCGTGCTATAACTGTATATATAGAGCGGCGTCCCGTATTTTTCGGCCAGTTCCCTGACAGGGATATCCTCTGCATATAATTCATTGCCACGGTACTGAAAAAAATACATGTTTTCTCTCCGGAAAGTTATTTATGCTTGATTTTTCTCTATATTTTTACATAATAAAAAAGGCAAAGTCAAAATACGCCTTCGCCGCATCACGCTAAATTCCCGTCAAAAAAAGAGGTGTACATGGGCAGAAACATTGTTGAAAAGATATTTGAAGCGCATCATGCAGCAGGGGAACTGAAGGAGGGCTCTCCAATAAGCCTGAAAGTCGACCAGGTCTATACACAGGATGCAACAGGCACGATGGCATGGCTCCAGTTCGAGGCCATGGGACTTGACCGGGTCAAGGTCCCGCTTGCCGTTTCCTACGTTGACCATAACATGCTGCAGCAGGACTACATGAACCCTGACGACCATCTCTTCCTCCAGACAGCTGCAGCAAAATACAGCGCATATTTCTCCCGCCCCGGTAACGGCATCTGCCACCAGGTGCATCTCGAGCAGTTCGCTGCGCCCGGCAGGATCGCACTCGGAACAGACAGTCATACACCGACCGGTGGCGGCATGGGCATGATCGCCATAGGTGTCGGAGGCCTCGATGCTGCAACCGTTATGGGCGGCTCGGCCTTTGAACTGAGCATGCCTAAGGTCGTAAATATCCAGCTTCTGGGCAAACTGAAGCGGCCGTATGTAACTGCCATGGACGTTATTCTGGAGATTCTGAGAAGACTGACCGTTAAGGGCGGGGTTGGCAGAATACTCGAATACAGCGGTCCCGGCGTCAAGGATTTAAATGTTACGGAGCGGGCAACCATAACAAATATGGGGGCAGAACTTGGCGCAACAACCTCGATCTTCCCGAGTGATGAACGGACAAAATTCTATCTTGAGGCTGTGGGCAGAGGAGCTGACTGGGTTGAACTGGTTGCGGATGAAGATGCCTCGTACGCAGAGGTGATCAAGATCAATCTGAGCAAAGTCGAACCGATGATCGCGCAGCCGCACAGCCCTGACAATGTCGTCACGGTCAAAAGCCTTGCGGGAACAAAGGTGAACCAGGTCTGTATCGGCAGTTGCACAAACTCGTCATATCAGGCAATGAAGTCTGTTGCTGCCATATTGAAAGGAAACATTGTCGACGAAAAAGTAAATCTCCTCATCAATCCGGGGTCAAAGCAGGTGTACGAGATGATCGCAAAAGAAGGCCTTGTCACTGACATCATAGCTGCCGGCGCGCGCATGCTCGAATCGTCCTGCGGGCCCTGTATCGGCATGGGAAGCGCTCCGGGCAGCGGCCAGGTCTCTGTCCGCTCGTACAACCGTAACTTCAAGGGCAGAAGCGGTACCAAGGATGCGTCAGTCTATCTTGCAAGCCCGGTCTCCTGCGCGGTCTTTGCACTCAAGGGAGAAATCATCGATCCGCGCGAATCCGGCATCACCATAAAGAAATTCAAGGAGCCGTCAGCCTATCTGATCAACAGGAACTTCCTCATCGCACCCAAGGCCGATACCCGTGACGGTAAGGTGATCAAAGGCCCGAACATCAAGGAGGTTTCTGTCAAAGGACCGTTGACCGACAGGATCGAAGCAGAGGTGCTGCTGAGGCTTGGCGACAATATAACGACTGACGACATCATGCCTGCCGGTTCTGCTGTCCTGCCCTTCAGGTCGAACATCCCTGCGATCTCTAAATTCGTCTTCACGAATTTAGACAATACCTTCAGCGCAAGGGCAATGGAGGCAAAAGGACATGGCGGCGGCATCATCGTCGGCGGAGAGAACTACGGCCAGGGCTCGTCACGGGAGCATGCGGCCATAGCGCCGATGTTCCTCGGCGTTCAGGCGGTGATCGTAAAATCCTTTGCACGGATACACCGTTCAAACCTGATCAATTTCGGTATACTGCCGCTGCTGTTTGAAAACAGCGCTGATTATGAGAAGATCGAAAAAGGCGACCGGCTGCGCATCAGTGACATCCTCGGGACCATCAACGGGACGCAGACATATCGGGTCGAGAATACGACAAAGGGCTTTACCTTTACGGTTACGTCCACGCTGAACGATCGGGAGAGGGATGTTGTCATAAAAGGAGGCCTTTTGCCCTATACCAGGGAGCAGACAGCATAGCAAGGACCACCCTCCCCTGAATTGACAACAGGGGTTATTTCAGTGTATTTTATTACTTCCTAATGTGTCAGGGCCGCTAGCTCAGTTGGTAGAGCAACGCCCTTTTAAGGCGTGGGTCGTTGGTTCGAGTCCAACGCGGCTCACCAGATGTCCCCATCGTCTAGCCTGGCCTAGGACATCGCCCTTTCAAGGCGGTAACGCGGGTTCGAAGTCGTCGTAATACCTTCCTTACCCTCTACGAATTCTACGACGTTTTGCATCTCTGGCATCAGATGAGCGTACCGCGCGCTCATTCTCTGATCTTTGTGTCCAAGGGCATGCTGAACCTGATAAAGGGAAGCCCCGTTGTTGATCAGAACCGTTGCGAAGTCATGTCTCAGATCGTGAAATCTCAGATCGCGGATTCCTGCCCTTTCACATGCTCTCTTAAAGGACATAGAGACGGTTTCACCAGTAAAGGCCTTTCCCTGCTCATTGACGAAGATAAAGGGGCTTATCAGTTTTCTTTCCTTTATGACTCTTTGCAGGGTGCTCTTTACCTCTGCCGTCATTTTGACAGAAAAGGGCTGCTCGTTCTTCATCTCGTCTCCGGCAATGTTGATCTGGTCCCGGTGAAAGTCACATTGCGACACGGTAAGATTGACGATCTTACCTTCACGTAGTCCCGTAGAACAGGCGATTACAACCATATCCTTAAGACAGGACATCTTCGATTGTGAAAGCGCTGCTGAGAGCTTCACAGCCTCGTCAGCCAGGACATAGCGGACGCGCTTAGTGTCCTTAAGACCCTTGATCACCTTCCTTACCGGGTTGGTTTCGCAAAGTTCCCATTCCTCGATTGTCCGAGCGAACACCTGACGAAGAAACGAAAGCTCTTTTTTGACAGTGCTTTCTCCTGCTGTCCTGCCCTTCCCTCGCCCGTGTTTAATGTCGCCAGTAAGGCGACGGGTCTTGTAAGAAGACATTAACGATACGGAGATTTCGGAAAGAGGAGTATCAGCAAAGAAGATTTTAAACTTCTCGGCAATCTCGGCATTGCGCTCGTGGCTCTTCTGGAATGGTGAAACCTCTGTCATATAACGATCTATGACCTCGCTCATTTTAGGATCTTCCTTCCTCACAAAATAGGACCCGTCCAAGATTGCGGTAAGTTTCTCGGCATAAAACTTCTCTGCCAGTCGCTTATTGTCGGTACTAAGAGACTCTTCAACCCTCTTGCCTTTGTGCTGCTTAATGAACCAGTACATGTTACCTTTCTTGAAAATGCCCATAGTGAAAATCACCTTCCTTTCTTGGGCTTCGAGGTAACGGTTTTAGCGGTTCTATCATACCCCTGCCTCTTCTCTTTAATCCACTGAGACAACGCCTCTATCTGTAATAAGATTTTCCATCATACATCTCCTTTGAAATACTCAGGCAGAAACATCACAATACACCCGGAGAGTCTACCGCACCCGTTTCACGGGCAGCGGAAGCCTCTCCAGGGGTATCAACAAAAGAAGAAAGAACACCGCTTTTTTTGTTAGCTACAGGCTTACACAAAATATCCTTACGAACATCATCAATAACAACAAAACCGCAGAATTTCCGGTCTTCGCCACCAGGAACAATCTTTCCCAAAGAAATAACATCTGCATGAACAGGCAACACCCCTTCAGGATGCACAGAAACCTGTTTTTGCCCTCCTGCAAAAATATTCTCAGCAGGAACCGTCTTAATCTGCTGCTTAATATTAGGGAGCCCTACAGGGGCAACACCAGCCTTTAAATCCTTCGCCGACTGCGTATATTTCGATAACGTCTTCTGAGCACCGAACAGATCCCCGCTTGAAATAGAGCTCTTGAAGAAAAACATATAGAGCGTGAAAAGAAGAACCAAAGGAATAAGATAGAAGATCGGATGTTTCAATATATTGATATTCGGCATAATCTTGAGTTCCTTAACATCAGCGCCAATGTAGGATTTATAACAGCCAAAGTATTTCTTTTTATAGGTCTTTATCTTCGGACGGTCAATAGCCTTAGTGGTATCATCCTGATAAAAAGCGGTCATGCGATAACTACGTTCTGCAGCAGAACCAAACATATTGTTTTTCTTGAAACGATAGGTCCATTCAATAAGGCCACGAACATGAGTATCAAGCTTTTCTATGCCCTGGGAAAGCAACAACACATCATGGCCATGATGCCGATGAGTTGAGCCCCAAGAATTAAATGCCTTGTTTTCACCAGAGGCCCAATCCCGATTACCGAAATACTTATGAACTTCATCAAGAATGATAAAAGCCCCATTCTTCAGGGTTTTATAAAAGGTATATATTTCATGCTCAGGGATAAAGTGCAATTGCGTTTCAAGCTCATAATCGGAAAGACCGGCAAGATATTTGATTTGCTCTCTCTGAGGCTTCTCATTCACACCCTCAATATTCGTCCAGACAGTTCGACCGAGACGCAGATTATCAACAAGACGTATTATCGCCTCATATGTCTTACCACTTCCGGGAGTTCCTTCGAACATAATGAACATGACTAATTCCAAAAACCCCTTTTCCCATATTTCCAACCGTCAGACCCCATATCCTTATTGCGTCTCTCGATCATCGCATTCCAACGCAAAATGCGGGAAATATACCGATAAGCAAGAAACAGCAGACCGATACCAACAAAAGCAAGAAGCAACGCAAGAAGATTTGTATTAAGACCAAGAAGCGTCGTGCTTGCAAACATACTATCAACGGGATTTATTACAGGAGGATTGAACCCATTTGAACCATAACCAAAACTGTGAGTTACCAGATTATAAGGAGCATCAGCACCCGCATAGCCAGTACTAAAAGTAAAAACCGCACCAGTTAATTCGACACCGCCAAATGAATAGGTTACAAAGCCCACATTACTATTCTCAGCGGACTGAGTAGGCAAAACTATTTGACCCGAAGGCAGTTCCGCAGTCAAACGATAATTCAAAAGCCCTGCATCAAGTCCGACTATTTGAACACCACAGCCTGAAAGAACAACCCCGAAATAATTAAAATCACAAGGGTAAGTAATACTTACTTCCGCAGAAGCCATAATAGGAGAAAACAAGAATGAAAAAAAAAGCAAAAAAGCAAAGCATCGTTTAATTTTCATGATATCCCTTCTATACCCGCGTGAATGACGCAGGAATCAAATTAAGCACGAACCTAAGCGTATACGCACCCGCCAAAAGCGTTAAGGCTTGAGGAACCATACAAGCATTAAGAAGATAGATAAGCTGATCAGGAAGAGACAGCCAATGCGAGGCATAAGAAAGACCGTAACTACCAAAATCAAGAGCAGATAGAAATTCCTTCACAACACGAAAAACGATATCCATAATGAATTGGAAAACCTTTGCAAGAACCGGAATAAGAAGCTCAAAAATCCAATTAATAAAATTCTTGCAAGACTCCCAAAAATTATTTATGAAATCAATTAATGCCTGCATATCAACTGCCCCCATTAAAAATGATTTTGACGCAGATAAAAGACGTGATCACCATAATAATGCTGCCAAGAGTTGCCCACAACGTAGCATATTGAGAAAAATCAAAACTATGACTACCGAGGCTCCCGGCATTAAAAGAAACCACAGTTGACTTGCCATAAGCAGAAGGAATGCCACCCGCAAATACATTCATCATGCTACCTGCACCCGTAGCAAGCACATCATTTCTAAACTGCGTCAGCGACGTGCCGAGGTCTTTATTGTGATCAGCAGAAGGAGCAAAATTAAAATCAGTATTCACTCCATAACCACCCGTAAAATTACCCGCTGCACCGCCGCCAATATTTTCAACAGGGACAAGATCACCACCGGGCGCACCCTGCTTTTTAAAGATGCCATTCTTGAAACCCGACCATTTCACATTGACTGTGCCTGGAACTGTTCCGGGTTCATCAACCCAAACAGAACCATCAATATAACCGCTGACAACAAAGCCCTCTGCAGGCGTCTTATAGGGAGTACCAGCATCAAACTGATTCCAAAGAGTATCAGCCGTAGCCTGTTCATTACCCAAGACAACATTGGTAACGGTAACACTCGCCCGCGAAGCGTCAGCATACTCAACAATTACATCTATCGGACAGCAAACATGGTAAACCACCATACCGCAAGTTTCCTCTAAAATTGGAGCCGTGCAACCAGCAGACAAGGTGCCTGGATACGCTCCACCAGTGGGGCCGCATTCTTTCGTTGCTGTGATGTTCAGATATATCTTATCTCCGCAAACGTCCACGGCCTCAGCAAAGGAGCAAAACAGCCCTATACCACAGACAAGGACAGACGCTAAAAGCCCCGCAAATCGAACTACACGCATTCCGCTGTTACTGTTTTGTGCCATATTTACCTTCATGGCTGCATATTCTTCAAAATTTGATAACCACCTGCCCCGCGTCCTTTTCGCCCCTCTTTAAATTGAGCAGTTCCCTTTGCCCGAATACCCATAGTTCCTGTACCGGCATTAGGATTGAAAACACTGCAAGACAGATCAGAGCCGTTACAATCTTCATCCCTACTATTACCGCAAATCTCAACAGCACCTGGATAACGGTTAGCATCGCAAGAGGCACAATCTAAAGAATTAGGAGAGCCGTCACAATCATAATCCGGACAGTCAACAGTGTGTAGAGCACCGGCAAAACAACCCATATACTGCAATGTCGCATCACTACGGTTTAAAACAATCGGCCCACAACTTGAGATAATCAGGCGTGAAGTATCAAAACTGTTAGCATTGCAAATATTGGGAACCAAAGGACAATGCATGTCTCCGAGATTCGTATACGTATTACACTTCAAAACATTTGACCAATTAGCCCGCGTAAAGTAATAACGAACAAGCGGTTTACCCGCGTATGTCTCCGTTGCAGTTCCACATATCGCAGCCCCGCCACCAAGATCAGCATATGGGATATATGACGTTGTGCCGAAAGCCTGATACTGAGCCTGATAAGTGCAATCATCACGTAAATAATTATAGCCACCTCCCAGACTGCCGGATGTAGGAGCAGCGGCGCACGTATAACGAATACGAGCGTAAAGAGAGTCAACGCTTCCATACTCAAGAAAACAGAGATTGGTATAAGCATGGCAAGGAACAGCTAAAAGAAAGACATAAAACAGGGCTACAGCCAAAGAAACAACCAAATAAAGAAGCCTTGATCTCATATCATCCTCTTTTCAAAACTCTATTTATCAAACTGAAAACGGCAACAATAAAAACAATGCCGATCAGTGGAGCAGACACACGAACAAAATCAGCGAACAAAGCAGATACATTAAAACCCGGAGGTATTTGCATCACGAAACCCCCTTAGATACTGCCAACGAAAAAGCAATACCCGTTAAAGCACCAACCATCAAGGAGACGATTTGTTTATTGCCAGAGACATCGGCAGGAATAACAGCAGGCACCCACGAAGTAAGCACAGTCATAGCTCCTGCATATGAATAACTCGCCGACAATCGCGCATTCAACGACGATTCACAAAAAGCATCAAAATAAAAAACACGATCAACACCATTGATAAATGCAATCTCCCGGCTTTCCACGTTCGTTGCAATCAACATGCGATCATTTGCCGGATTACCTGCAGAGCGAACAGTGAATTTAATTTGACCAAGCTCACCAGCAACAGGACAAACAACAATGCTGTCAAACTGAGTTGCAAAAGCAGTCGCGCAAAGACAGAGCAAGAAAAATATCATGAATATGATTATTGATTTCATATCGAACCCACGCGCCGAACAAGATCAAAAGCGATTCCGATAACAACACCGATAAACCAGCCCATCACAACCAGGCCGACACCATACTGAAAATACGTCAAATCAAAATAGCTCATATGATCCTCACGCCTTCCTGATTACTTTTTTATAACGGCTTTTCGCAAGATCGATAGCAACAACATCTCCCTTGCCTTCAGCAGCCATGACATCCAAATACCGTGCTTCCGCTTCCTCTTCAATTTCCTCTCTTCTCGCTTTCTCGTTATGACTTGAAATGCTGTTATCCAAGGCATCCTTGATCAAATCCAGAGCCATAAGCACAAATGAAATGGAAACCATGGCAACAATCAAGGAGGTAACATCATTGACCAAACCACCGGTCAGGGTAGAAACAGATTGAAAAATGATATTTAATGGATTCATTTGCTGCAACCTCCAATTACCGTTAAGTTAAGAAGGGAGCGCGGGATATCCCGGAGTTTTACGTGGCTGATTTTGTCTCTGAGAGACTTCCTTGCCCTTACCGGTAGCGCCCACGCTCCCAACCCCTGAAAGACCGTCTACCTCACGCCTGAACGCTTGATGTAGCGCCAGCCAAGGAAAAGCAGACCCACACCAATGAAGCCGATAAGCAGCGTAGAGACATTACCCGAAAGAGTACTGATGTCCACTGCAGTAAAGAGAGCATCCATTTTGGTTTCCTCCTTTGTATAGATTTAAGATCAGCGCGAGAAAGCCCGCACAAGCAAACTAAGGCCAACAATGATCAGCAACACAGAGACAATACCGCCCGCCGTAGTTTGAACGTCAGCCATGATGCCATCAAACATCGATGATGTAATCATCGGTGTCCAGGCTGCTAAGGCCTGTGATGGCACCTGAAAAAGTGCTACGATTGCGAACCATACAGCAATAATGAACTGCACAACACACCTCCCTCTTACTTGCCCTCGATAGCTGTTGCAGTCAGACCGTAAAGATAATCTCCGCGATCTCCCTTCATCATCCACGAACGCAACTCGCAGTTAAAAGTCTGCGCTTTACCGGTCTCGACCTTCATACCGTTGAAAACCTTGATCTCGATTGTTTCAGCGTCACCCTCTTTGCCGATCTGTGAAAGCTTCACCAGCCTGAAAGCTTTTTTGTCCTTCTCTGGATCAGCAGGCTTGTCAGACACACTCATAACCACACCAGAAATCACCGCATTAGGTATTCTTCTCATTTTTGTTCACCTCCCTTTATTTGTGACTTTGAGTCGCCCTAAAGACGAGTTATTAATCTTTCTCATGCAATCCAGAGGGTCCTTAAAAGGACCAATACAATTGATCGTCATGATCTCCGTTAACATGCATGTAGCAAAGGCATAACAGCAGCGGCACTTTATATTCATCTCACTGATACTCATTTGCTCGTTCGCCAGACTCGCTTACATCCACTTCTATTCGTTACCCTCTGAGCAACTACCAGATAATGAGCAAGGGACTTATACGGCCCCTTACATGTATCTATCTGACCAGAGAGAGGCATGCACTGTTTATATGCATAACAACGCTTGCAATCCAAATCAGTCTTCATCATAATTCCTCTTCCTCAAGCATCTGGTATGTATGATCAGCGCCACAGTGCGGACAAGCAACAACACCAGACGCAATGTAATAGCAATCACACAAAGAACAAACTTTTGCCTTCAATTCCATATCCATAATCAAGCCGCCAAGTCCAAGGGAACCTGATAATATTTATTTTCAGGAGAGATCAAAAGAGAAAAGTCTTTCGGAAATCCCCGGTCAATGCCGAGATCAATTTTCTTGATGTCGGAGGCAAAGAAGGAAATGCCAAGTTCCCGGAATACCTTCAGGCCCTTGTAATATGTTGCGCGAGGGAATCGCGTTTTAACGTAATTCTGACCCTGAGTGATCAGAAGCATATACATGGAGAAATAATATCGGCCTGATGTATCTCCGTGCTTCTCACAAAGGATTCTTTCCACATCCGCAGATTTCATAACCCTTGATTCAGTGCCATTGAGAAACTTTTTCATTTTCATTGTCATAACCTCATAAAAGTCAAAATGCGTTAACAAGTCCATTACATTCAGATAGCCATTAAAGAGCACAAAATACTGAATCTTTATTTCACTGAGACGATTTTTCGCAACCATCAGCTTATCGCCTATTTTTTGCAATTCCTCTTTGCCAAGAGCAACGCCAGCACGCGTACCACTCTTCAGATAGCGGGTATACTCTTTGATCTTTTCGTTGAAGTGCTGACGACGATCCCGACCCTGAGCCTTACGACGAACTTCGAGAAGGGACTTTTTGTTTTCAACTTCAAAGCGGAGGATTCTATCGGCCTTAGCCTGCAGTTCAGAAGCAAGCTTCGGATCACGAAACTTCAGCATATCGTGTTTTTTGAATTCGAGGCCTTTGGAGTAGACCTTGAAGGTATCGTATGAAGAGGAACAGTAGAAGCCAGAACCCACCATATCTTGCTCTGCATAATCAAGCTGACGATGCTCAGTCTTTTTTCTACGGCCATAGTCAAGGCGCTTAATATAGGTCAGATAATTGGTGACAGCCGACAAAGAAGGCATTTCGTAATTCACGCAGGTATCAAGACGATACACATACCAAGATTTAATGCCTGGCAATTGAAACCCGAAATGAGTATTAAGATCGGCACGCAGCTTGAATACAACATCGACTATCAAGCCCAAGTGAATAGACTCGATGTTATGACCAAGCAAGTATTTACAGGCTGAAAACTCAATCTTGAGATACGGAGGGCAGGCACTGAGATAGGATTTGTTTGTTCGAAGGTCTTTTTGATATTTTTCCTCAAGAAGCTGTATGTTGATCTTCGAAGACCAAGACGCGGAATAGACCAGCCCGGACTTTTCATAGTGAATTTCACCGGTCAAATGGTCTATTTTTGATGTCCGAATTCCACAATTTTTTATCATCAAGGCTATTTCCTCACTTATTGGAACGTAAAATCCAACCGTATCAAGCATTTAAGGGGTTTTCCTATACCGTTTTCTTGTCTACACCTGTAGACGTTCCGACTGTGTTACTAATAGGAGTTCTTGAAGCGTTCTCCTGAAGCTGACAAATTTTCTCAAGTGCATCTATCGGCCCACGATCTCCCATGATATGAGCACGAATAGCGTCCTGCATAACATCGGGATTGATTACAAGCGATCCTTGAGGTGCCTGGAGAAAGGAAAGAACTTGATCAAGCTTGGATTCAACAGAAGAAATACGAAGCGATAAGGCGCTTTCAGTAGAAACTTTGACCTTACGATCCTGAAAAAGAGATTCAACTAAATCAGAAAGCGAAACTCGGCGCTTCCAGGCTTCACGCCGAATACGCTCTTTGAGCTGCTTACTTACACGAATACCGATGAAATCATTTTTCGGTAAACGCCTTAATAAAATATTTTTCATTAAAGGCAAGTTACCAGATATGACTAACAACTGTCTAATAGTAAATTATTATAGCTTACGTCGCAATATCTTATAGTAAGTAATATGTTATACTATTGTTAATCATTATGAGCATCTATTAAAATAGGTAACTTAGGAAATATAATTAACCATGAACCCGCACGATATCGATGTTTTGATCGGAATTAATTTAAAAAGAATCAGAACAGAGAAAGGCCTATCCCAAGAAAAGCTTGGAAAACTAATCAATAACGCCAAAACAAAAATTAGCGCTCTTGAAAATGGTAAAGAAGGACTTGGCAAAGAATTAATGGCAAAACTTTGCACTGCATTACAAGTAAAACCAGCAGAATTTTACCTTGAATCTGATACGCCGATAATCAACAATTCAGATGAATTAAAAATCATCAAAACATTAAGAGAACAACCAGAAAGCAAAGAAGTTTTGATCAAAATATCAGAAGCATATGAATTAGGGGACAAAAAAAATAGCACAGGGGAAACCAAGCATGGCAGTAATACTGCAGTTAAAGGGGAGACAAAAAAAAGACTCAAAAGCGCTTAATGACAAATGCAACCAATGTTTTTACAAGAGCAAATATGAACAATTGAAAAAAATTCTGAAAGCGACTATGAGAACGATCGATGCATTTGAAGAAGCATAAATATCTGTCCGAATCACAATGACAAAGAAGGTGCCTCGCTTTCGTAGTTGATTACTACGAAAACGGAAGAAAAGGAAAGCGCCGTCAATTTCTACTACCTGCATGCGGATTGATTGATTCTCACTTTTACCCTGGAATGAGTGCATTCCCAGCATCTATGCAGCATCCCTGTCTACACAAGTCAATGAAACTGGCAAATCGTCAATTGTGTTGATGTCTGTTGAGGTGTTAAACGTTTAATGTCATCGTGACCCTCAATATCTCCAGATACCAACTGACATGTGCGTGGAAATTTGCTGCATTCGCCTCGTGATCAAAATAAGGATTGACAGAGGTGTAGAGCCTGCCTTATGATTTCATAGCGCAACAGATTGTTTTATAACGACATATTCTGAATGTGGGGGGGGGATATTGACACCAAAAAAAGTTTTCTTTACAAAAGGGGTTGGTGTCCATAAAGACAAGTTATCATCTTTCGAGGTTGCATTAAGGAGTGCAGGTATAGAAAAATGCAATCTTGTTTATGTGTCAAGCATATTTCCGCCTGAGTGCAAGATCCTTTCAAAATCTGCTGGTCTAAAACTTCTGAGTCCCGGACAGATTACCTATTGCGTAATGTCCCGGAATGAGACAAATGAGCCTAACAGGCTCATCTCTGCGGCTGTCGGTGTGGCCATGCCTAAGGACTGTTCCAATTACGGGTATCTCTCTGAACACCATGCCTATGGCGAAAAGGCCATAATCTCCGGGGAATACGCGGAGGATCTTGCTGCAACAATGCTTGCGACAACGCTGGGCATTCCGTTTGACCCGGATCAGGCGTGGGATGAACGCAAACAGCTATATACAGCGAGCGGGCATATATTCAGAACTCAGAACATCTGCCAGTCAGCGGAAGGAAATAAAGACGGCCTCTGGACCACTGTGTTGTCTACTGCCGTCTTTGTCATGGACTGAATTAGCTCTATGTATACGCCCCTTGAAGAAGCAGAAAAAGAACTCTGGTCAAGATGGAACAATCCAGTCCTTCGCCGGGAAGTCCAGCAGTTTATAGGAGAATTACCTGTAGTCTTTGAAGAAAAACCTCGTGCTGTTTTATTTAGAAATATCATGACGCCGAATTTTGAGTATCTGAAGTTTCTTGAGTCGGCGAAGAAGATCAATCTTAGTCCGCTGGGTCTGGAATATGTTACAGATCGCTTCTGCACACGGAATATGGATAAGGTCAGTTTAGGACGGCTGCCTATTTTTCAGAAAAAAGATAAGAACGACCGTGATGTTATTCAGTACAACCGCATTCTTGACCTGATGGGCTGCGAAAACAGACAGATTAATGAGATTAAGACCCTATGGGGAGAGCAGCTCATTGATTTTCATCACAGGCTGTTGCCGCTGCATTCCGAGGGCATTGAGTTGTTTGATATCTCCTTATGGCACAAATTTAACGGGAATTCCGCCAAACATTACTACCCCTATTACCTGGCATTTTTTATCTGCCATGGCATTCTATTCGAAAACTTTATAACCAATGACGAAGAAAAAGCTTTTGCTCAGAGCGTTGTGGCCCCGGCCATCGAAAAAGTGCGCGAGCATTTTGGTCTGAAACCGCTTATCGTGCTGCTCGGCGACGAAAGTGAACAATCCAGCAAATATTGGATATGTTATCACAGTAATATTAAGCAGGAAGTTCTCCAATGTCAGGCGCTCTTGTTGAAGGATGAATAGGAGCGACCTTGACCTATAAAATTAACAACATTGTCCATAGCGCAGACTGTATTAAGTGTGATATTTGCTGTTATTTCGATCAGGATGAAGCAGATTGCACGCCATGCTTTACCCAGAAAGAGTATGAAGCCATTGCTCCGCAGCTTCAAGAAAAACTGAAAATGGATGACACAGGCTACTATCGCCCTTTATTACAGTCACCTCAGAAGAATAATGAATATAGCTCGTGTGCTTTTCTCATAGAGAAGTCTCATGAATGCGGAATCTATGGCGTCAGGCCATTGGACTGCGAACTTTGGCCTTTCAGGATAGCATATGCCAACAGAGGGACAGAGGGACAGAGGGACAGAGACGTGGCGCTAATAGTGGTCTCAAAAGAAATCTGTCCTGCAATGTGCAAGAGCATGAAAATTGCCCCAGAAATCATAGACGAAATTATATTCACTTTGCAGCAAAGAAAAGTCTTCGCCGAGATTGTGCGTGGAGAACGGCATGTTTATGGCAATGAGCCGTTCCATATCTATCAGAGAAGCATTCAGAAATATGTGGCTTCAGGGCTTATGCCTCAGGACTCAGCGTGCATAACCCTAAGCGCGAAATCAGGGAAAACAAAAAACACGGCCGAGGCGTTTTTGCGTGTCAGAAAATGACCCAAGGGCAGGTGATTAAGGTGCTTGATGGAGAGGTGGTCACTTTTGATGAATGTATGAGACGTGTCACCGCCGGTGCGGAAAATATTGATGATCCCCTACAGATTGACGATCAGCTTTTTCTGGACCTTGATGAATTATCGCGGACATTTAATCATAGTTGTGAACCTAATGCAGGCATGAGAAAGAGGAGTGAGCTTTTTGCTCTCAGAGATATCATGCCTGGCGAAGAAATAACCTATGACTATTCGTCAGTGGTCGGAATAAATATTACGCCTGATATGTGGACAATGGAATGTAATTGCGGGGCCAGCGGCTGCCGCAAACTCCTCAGCAATATTTTATCAATCACAGAGGCCCAGTTAAGGTTCTACATTCAGGCAGGTGCTGTGCAGGATTATATCAAAGTACAACTAACAGAAAGAAATTACGCAATCCCTAAATGAGGAATTCTTAAGAGGAAAGGCATAATTCAATGAATCCCAATTTAATATTCAAGACATCTGCATCTTTGCTTGCGGAACTTCAAGAGTTCAAGAGTTCAAGAGTTCAAGAGTTCGCCATGGATAACCCTATTCTCGAAATCAGGGAAACTGCAAGGCACGACATGGGTTCCTTTGCCTGCCAACAAATTGCGCAAGGGCAGGTGATTAAAGTGCTTGATGGAGAGGTGTTGACCTTTGCGGAATGTACGGAAAGAATAAAATCCGGCGCAGAAAATATAGATGATCCGCTGCAGATTGAGGATGATCTTTTTTTAGATTTAGATGAATTATCAAGGGTTTTTAACCATAGCTGCGATCCTAATTCAGGCATGCGGAAAAAGAGCGAGCTTTTTGCTCTCAGAGATATCATGCCTGGCGAAGAAATAACTTTTGACTATTCTGCTGTTGTCGGCATCAATATCACTCCTGATATGTGGACAATGGAATGTAATTGCGGGGCAAAGAATTGCAGAAAACGTATTGGCAATATTTTATCAATTCCTGAAGATCAAATAGGAAACTATATACAGCAGGGTGCGCTGCAGGACTATATCAAGGTTCAACTAAAAGCGATAGGGTATGGATTATAAGTGCATGCTGAGAAGCGTAGCGGAACGTCAATATCATAGCTGGATGAATCCGAAGCTCGAAATAAGAGATACCGGCAGCTATGGAAGGGGCTTATTTACGAAAGCAGATATTCGCAAAGGAGAGTTGCTTTCAGTATTCGGTGGGTATGTCATGACCAGACTTGAGGAAGAAACGCTTCCCGAAGATTTTCGTGACGCTGGTGTGATGATCAGCGAAGAGTTGTGTCTCGGAAAAATCAGCCGAGACCAGATTGAGCCAGCTGACTATATCAATCACAGCTGTTCTCCTAACGCTGGATTCAAAGGGCAGATATTTCTGGTTGCCATGCAAAAAATTCGGGGGGGGGGGGGGGGGGGATAAGACAAAGGGTGCTACACCATATCGTCTGGAGTGCAAATGTGGCGCAAAAAACTGTCGCAAGGTTATTACGGATAATGACTGGAAGAAACCGGAATTGCAAAAAAAATATGACGGATACTTCCAATGGTATTTGCAGGACAAGATAGAAAGAATACGAAAACGGAGATAGCCATGAAACAGAGAACAGAGAACAGAGAACAGAGAACTACCTCCTGCCCTAATTGAAATACGATGTTCAAAATTACTTAAGGGAGAAATCGGTGTGTTTGCTGTTCGCCATTTAAAAAAGGGAACGATTGTGGGTCATACGGAGAAATTTGGTGATACATTTCATACATGGGCTGAGTATGCAAAGCTCGATAAGGTAACAAAGAGGCAAGTGGATAAATTCTGTGCGAGCACAGAGCACGGTTTTTGGTACCCCGATGACATAAACCATATCCCGCCAGCGTACCACTTGAACCACTGTTGTCGCGGAAACGTTGCCTTCGATGCGGAAGACAATTTCACAACAATCAAGAGTGTGAGCGCTGGCGAAGAGCTGTGCTTCGATTATGGTCTTATCATAACAAACCCAGCTTTCATGCTTGAGTGCAAATGTGGCTCGCCGGGCTGCCGGGGTACAATAACCGGCAATGACTGGAAAGATCCGGAATTTAGGAAAAAGAACCTGCATATTATGTCGTTAGACATGCGGAAGCTTTGCCTTCAGCATGAGGATGGCAAATAATGAGTTTGACAGCAACGGTATGGCAATAAAACAATACCATTACAAAGAAAGGGCCACAGAACTTGCCATTGGTGTTTCGGCAAAGAGCCTGATAAGCGGATCATTTGACTGGTTTCTTTATCCCGCCGTGATTTATTGGCTTGGGCCTGTTAAAGGCGGCGTTGTTATGACCCTTCTCTCAATGCTGGCCTGCATTGGAATGATGAAATTCTATGATTGGTCAAAGCGGGATTGGCTTGGAATAGAGGCAATGAAGGGGCTGAGGGAATACGAAGGAACTAAGCGCCTTGGCAAGTTGACTGCCTGGGTCCTGACTAAAGGGGATTTTATTATCTTCCTTTTTTTATGCATAAACCTTGATCCCTTTATCACAACCACATACATGCGACATGGCAGAAATAATTATGGCGGTATGGGTAAAAGGGACTGGCTGATTTTCATATCAAGTGTGATTGTAGGTAATGTGTACTGGACTCTCGCAGTTTTTATGGGTATATCACTTTTTGAGTGGGTCTGGAAGGCTGTTGCAGGATAGCAGAAGACGGAACCTGCGCTGGGCTCAAAATAGAATTACCATCATAGATTACGCCTTCCTGTGATGAAGTTTTATTTCAAGCTGCATATCAAGAGCATCTGCAACTTTCTTGATCGTCTCAAGCGTGGCCTTGCTGAATGCGCCGCGTTCGAGCCTTGAAATTACACTCTGCTTAGTCCCGCACCGTCTGGCAAGTTCAGCCTGGGAGACCCCCGACTTTTCGCGAGCCTTTATCATGGCCTTCAATACCTGAAATTCAGGATCAAGGTCATCCCAAGCCTTCTTGAAATCAGGGACTTTCATGTATTCAGCAATGTGTTCATCCAATGTTCTTCCTCTAACATAAGCCTTTTTCATAACGAACTCCTTTTACCTACGCCCTGCTTTTACAGTTTCATTGACCAAACGCAACTCAAGACGACAACCGAGAGCATGAGCATATTTCTGCAATGTGGCCAGTGATGGCGAGTGTTTTCCTTTTCCGGATTCCAGACGTGCAACTGCGGACTGAGTTGTACCAATACGGTCTGCAACCTCGGCCTGAGTGATACCGGCTGAAGAACGTGCCTTCAGAAATTCATCGAGAAGAGAAAACTCTTCATCAAGTTTGGCATATTCAGCTTTAACGTCTACACGATTGAGAGCACGAGCCTTAAGTTCTTTGTGTGTGAGCATTTTTTACCTCCTTCATACGCCGGCGAGCTGTTGCAAGCTCCCTGGGCGGTGTTTTCTCTGTTTTCTTAACGACCTGGTGAAGCATCATGATCTTTTTGCCAACCATCGTGCAGTAAAAGACACGTGCAATTCCTTCTGAGGCTTTCAGCCGCAACTCAAAAAGTCCTTCACCCATTGGCCGAGTATGAGGCATGCCTAAATCCGAACCAAAAACTTCCATCCTGTCAGTATATCGAAGATACCGAGCAAGAAAGCCTGCGGGAAGGGCAAGGATTTCTTCTTGCACGGATTCACTGTAATAGGCGATTGTCCAGGTCACGTTGATATTATAGCGTATTTGCTATATTGAAGCAATCTCTTTAAAAGAAATCACATTAACGATATCGCACTGTCCTCACTTTCGTTGCGGGAGGGCTAAGGGCTTCCGGGCTAAAGCTCCCGCCTCGTCTCTATTCATAAATTAATGAAATCACACTTTCGGCCACAGCTCAAGAGTGCACAGACATTACCACAATAAAGATACATCCAAGAAAAGCATATTACCGTAAGCAAGCGGCTAAGGCTCGTTGGGCTCAGTCTCGTTCATAAAAGAAAATTCGAGATTCGTTCCTTTTTTTGGCAATACTTTATCTACCATTTTAACGAACCTATGCCAACCGTAACCGCTCGACAATGCCAACCTTTGAAACATAATCAAAGAATGTAAGTGTTGCGATAGCATCGGATCACCAATATCCTCTGTTAGCCATTGATGAAACTTATTTTTCCTATTCCCAGTTTCATCCTTAGGACTTTTTGTTTCCAGTTCATGCAATAACCCAGGAGCAATTCTTTCATAGACCAAATCACGCGTATAATGAGCAACAACACTAAATCTATTTTTTTTCATCCCGGGCCAAACCCATCCCTTCAGTTTATATATGTTTTCGTAAAATTCATCAGGAAATTTTTTCGCCCACGCTGCAAGATCTTTACGCACAAGCATTTCTAAATATTTCTGCAGGGCATCTTGTGGTCGAACGGCTTGATAGCCAGTTACTTCATCTATGAGGGCAATAATTCCCGTCTTTGCTAATGCTCTCGCCAAAATTTCACATTGCTCTGCTACCAGTGAATATTTCGCTGGAACTTTATTTTCTTTTCTTGCCTGAAGAACAGCATCACAGATATCAACTAATACATTCCCTTCATATCCAAAAACTACTCTTGGAATATTTTTTACAGTAAACTTTATAGGCTCAGAAATGCCCAAAGATAACTCCTTGCTAATAAAAGGTTTTATGCCAGGATGATTTATTAGCTTATTAAGCTTTTGCCCACGTGTTTGGCCGAGTTCGAGAGCAGTTTGCATGCCTCTACCTGACAATACTCTTGTCCCGTCCTCTAACACATAGCACGGTATTTCAAGATCACCTATTTTCAGGGGCCTGTCAGTTGATCCCCATGTCGCCTTTAATATTTTCTCATTTGGATTCCATCGCGCTGATGCCCCCTTTTTAGCTATTTCGGATCGTTGATCGGCTGAAAGTTTCTCAGCCCTTGCATAACCGCCTTTTGCCTTGCCTTCATTTTCCATGCTTGCACTCCTTTTTAATATTATGCTTGCATTATACAGGCAGGTCAGATAAAATGCAAGCATGTTTGTCATTATTCCTTGCAAAGGAACTTGACAATAGACGGCCAAAACGCTTATCTGTGGGCCGTAGAAGATGCATTCAGCAAAGACATCGACTATGCACAGCTTACAAACAGCCCTTTTTCTTTTTGGCGGTCAGTGTGATCCTACTGAAGGCAATTTGAGTTTATAACGAAAATATAGCGGTATCGGCATAAAAGATTTGCTCCGCTATGCCGATAAGACATAGAGATTTTCGTTACTTTCCCTCAAAAAAAGAATCGCAAAACAGATGCCAAAGCCTTAGCCGACTGTCGTAGAATTGTCGTAGTTTTCTGCGTAAAGGAGAGAAAAGCAAGAATTGAGAGAAACAATAGAAGGCATAGAATTATATTAAATCAATGTGTTATGCTAAAACCGTTACCAGAGCCATTGTTAATAAACCCGATCAGTTCCCTTTCAAGGCGGTAACGCGGGTTCGAATCCCGCTGGGGACGCCAACAATTATAAGG
>JACRLO010000012.1 GCA_016235245.1 Nitrospirota bacterium
TTTCATCTTCGTATCCTCCTGCTTGTTGATCTTGCCTGTATATATGCAGGCTTCATGCCAACATGAAACACTGCGTTTTTAAAGGATTCTTTTCGAAGATTTGTTTGCAGTTCTGCAAATACGTCCATCCCTTTTGCAAAATTGCAAGGATTTGAGCCCTTATTGATCTCTACTCTAATAAATGAATAGTCGGGGGGGGCTTATCAAGGAAGATCGAAAAGCTCCTGGTTGAAAAAAAGGAGGTGAATGTTTATCATTAGCAAAGAAGTTCAGACCATTCAGGGGGAACAATGAAAAAAATAGCACTTCTGTTGCTCGTATCTGTCCTGCTTGTTTCCTGCGGCGGCAAAAAAGAGGTAAAACAGGTTAGCCAGGAATCGAAGGCAGCCACTGAAGCCTTCAGCGTTGCGGATACGATCAGAAACGCCTTTATAAAGAAGGATTTGGAAACCATACAGAGAAATACCACTGAGGCAGGATTCAGGGATATTATGTCAGGCAGGCAGGTCTTTGACAGTGTGGATATAATTTTCACCCCCAGATGGATCGAGATGGAAGGAGATCGGTTGCTCGTAAACATTTCCTGGAAAAGCAGCTGGGTAACGTCAGGCAGAAAGACGGACGAACGCGGCATGACTGTTTTTGTGATGGAAGGTAATCCTCTGAAAGTTACCAAAATACTGAGGGCGAATCCCTTTATCCTGCAATAACCGCAATCTCTGGGCCTGATTACTTGCAGGAACTGCAGGAACCCTTACTGCAGGAGGTGCATCCTGCAGAGGACGAACCGGCAAAAGGCTTATCTACACCGCTCATACCAAATGCAGACATCTTCTTCTTCACATCCTTTGATGCGCATTTGGGACAAAGAACCTCCCTGTTTCCAAAAACCAGCTTTTCAAAATCCTCGCGGCATACGTTGCATTGGTACTCATAGATCGGCATAACGTAAGTTCCTATCTCTTTTTCGCCGGTTGCTTCGGGACTTTTTCCCAATCTTTCAGAAACTTCTCAAGTCCGATCTCGGTCAGGGGATGCTTTATGAGCTGGGTTATTACGGAATACGGAATGGTTGCAATATGTGCTCCCATGCGTGCGGCATCAAGCACATGGAGCGGGTTCCTCACAGAGGCGACGATCACCTCAGTCTCAAACAGATAGTTTTCATATATATCCAGGATCTCCTCAACAATGTCCATGCCATGGTGGCCGATGTCGTCGAGGCGGCCGACAAAAGGGCTTACATAGGTTGCTCCTGCCTTTGCTGCAAGGAGGGCCTGGTTAGCAGAAAAAATGAGGGTTACATTTGTCTTTATGCCCATGGAAGAAAGCTTCTTGACTGCCTTAAGCCCCTCCGCTATCATCGGGATCTTGATAACAATATTCTTATGGATCTTCGCCAGTTCCTTGCCCTCTTGTATCATCACATCAGCAGTGGTGCCGATAACTTCGCCGTTGACCGGCCCCTTCACAATGCCGCAGATTGCCTTCAGAATCTGCACAGGGTCCTTGCCTTCTTTGGCAATAAGCGAAGGATTCGTCGTTACCCCGTCAATGACGCCCAGCTCCCAGGCCTTTTTAATCTCGTCGATGTTTGCCGTATCAATAAAGAATTTCATTGAGCACCCCTGAACATTAAGATGAATTATTATAACGAAAAGAAAAGGCTTTTTGTCTTAATACAAGCGGCCCCGACAAATTAACCATCTAATGTGATGAGACAGACACGCTGTAAGGGTATTCTTCTTGCCGGAACCCTTCAGAAACATATCAATATAACAGCCATAGCGGTATGTTGCTATGTATCCTTATCTGTTATAATTAATATAGTGGTGAATAACTAATCAGCAGGCAGGGCGCAGGTCCTGTATATGTATACTGATCTATCAAAGGCGACAGGAAAGGGCGATACCAATAACTCAAGGTGGAGGGTAGGTGTCGTCACCTCTATACCCCATTAAGGAGGCCTCAATGATACCGAAGAAACATAACGCCTTATATATTCTACTGCTCTGCTTCAGCATATTCTCTACGCCTCAGCAAAGCCATGCGGTCCCTGCTGCGCCGGGACTCCATACGCTTAAGCAGGCTGACGGTTCCAAAATCAGCGCACGGCAATGGGGAGACGAAAACCTCCACGGATGGGAAACGCAAGAGGGGCTCTCGATCGTCTTCGATGAGGCCGTAAAAAGTTGGGCCTATGCTGAGCATACAGCAGTCGGCGACCTTGTCAGCTCTTCAAGGATTGCGGGCAAAGATTCTCCTGTCGGAATCGCTAAACATCTGAGACCCAAAGGAGAGGCATTGAGCCGTGTTCATAAGAGAGAACCTTCAAAAGCGCTTAAAGCCAGGAGTTCTGCGCCTGTGACAGGCGTTGCATCTGAAGGAGGACCTTCGAAGGTTGTTCCGCCAACGGGCACGGCAAACATCCCTGTTATCCTCGTGAATTTCAATAATACCTCAACCACGTATTCAAACACTGCTTTCAATACTCTGCTCTTTGGAACAGGGAATTTCAGCATGAATGACTATTATCAGGAAGTCTCTTATGGCGCTTTCTCGGTATCTGCCGGCCCAGGGGGTGTTGCAGGGTGGTATCAGGCATTAAATTCGCACAATTATTACGGGACAGATGTGGGAGGATCAGGCAATGATCAATGGCCCGGAGATCTTGTGTATGAGGCTGTTGCAGCAGCCGATGCAGCCGGGTTTGATTTTGCTCCCTATGATCAGGATGGCGATTGTTATGTCGATGTTGTCAATATTGTCCATCAGGGAACGGGGCAGGAAGCAGGCGGGATATCAACAGACATATGGTCTCATAGCTGGAGCCTTTCAGGGGCGTATTACTGGGTTAACAGTCACCACGGCGCTTATACCACAAACGATGCCTGCCCGGGCCATCCCGGCCAATATATCAAGGTAGATGACTATGTAGTGCAGCCGGAGGTGTTATGGGGAAGCCAGCAGACTATGGGCGTCTTTGCACATGAATACGGACATGCCCTTGGCCTGCCTGACCTGTATGACACTGACTATACTTCAAACGGGGTGGGGGACTGGAGCCTCATGGCTGGCGGATCATGGAACGGTAATTCCGGCGACCGTCCGGCTCATATGGATGCCTGGTCAAAATACTTTCTCGGATGGGTAACCCCGGTCCAGGTTTCAGGGACTATGGTGAATGAGTCTGTATCACAGGCTGCCGGTTCGCCGGATGTCTACCAATTGCTCCTGGGCAGTCCCTCCACAGCAGGGGAGTATTTCCTTGTCGAAAACAGACAGCAGGTCGGCTTTGACGTTGGTTTGCCCGGTGCCGGCCTCCTGATATGGCATATCGATGAGAGCAAAACCTCAAATGACAGTGAATGCTATCCTGGAGGCCCTTCTTGTGTTACACAGCATTATCACGTCTCCCTTGTGCAGGCAGATAATCTCTGGGAGCTCGAAATAGGCAATACTGACTCGGGCGATACGGGAGACCCCTTCCCGGGCTCTGCGTCAAGGACTGCCTTCAGTTCCGCTTCATCTCCCAACAGTAATCTCTTTAACGGAAGCCCCAGCAATGTCAGCGTCACGGCCATCAGTGCATCATCTTCCACAATGACTGCGACATTTACGGCGCCGTCAAATGATACAACCGCTCCTGTACCCGGGACCGTAACCCCTTCCAATACAGAGTTTGGCAGTTTTGTCGACAGCCCATTTGATTTGACAACGCACTTTACCGATAATGAGACTACTGTCACATCGTGCGCATATACGATTAACGGCAGTACGTGGCTTTCTGCAACAGTCTCAGGGGCCAGCCCTTTATTCACCTGCACCAAGACCGGCATAACCGCGACAAACGGACAGACATTGACCCTCAATATGAGGGCTGTCAGTGGGGGTGGAACAGGCACGGCGACACCGGTGACAAGGACTATGGATTCTGCCGCTCCGGTGACCTCTATCAATACGACTGCCGCATGGGTGAACACGAGCCCTGTAAACGTCATACTGAGTCCTTCGGACGGCTCCGGATCAGGCGTCTCATTTACCAGATACTGTCTTGATACGGCAAATACCTGCACCCCTGCCACCTCAGGCACGGCCGTAAATGTCGTCTGCGGAGCTGGTTCTTCCTGCACACAATATGTTCGCTATTTCTCATCAGATAATATCGGCAATGCCGAAGTGGTCAAGTCAGGCCAGATTCGGCAGGATCTTTCGGCCCCGACAGACGGCACACTGACGGCATCAGGGTTCAACAAAGAAATCCTGTTAAACTGGGAGGGGGTTACAGACACCGGCAGCGGACTGAATGGAACTAACACCTATACCCTGGTCAGAAATACCGGCGCTTACCCAAACAGCCAGTGTACAAACGGCACACAGGTCTATCTGGGCAGCAACACTGCCATCTCGGACAGCGGCTTGACCAACGGGGTCACCTATTACTATCGAGTCTGTGCAAGAGACGCCGCAGGGAATGTTTCAGCAGGCGCCGTGGCCATGGCAACGCCTGATACTTCCACCTGGAAGATGGCGAGAAACAGCTACCATCTGTTGCCTGAAGGATGGCTGCTTACGGCTTTCGCGGAAGGCGCCGGACCATTCTCGGTCAGGTTAATGGTGACAGATGAGGCTTCCGGCTACCTTGTTCCGTCTGACCAGATCCAGGGTCTGTCGGCAAACCCTTTGATGATTACGTCTGCGGCCCTGGACCCGGATTTAACGCTGGTATTCGACGACGTCGCCCGGACAGCGTATCTGTTGCACGACAGCGCAGGCTCTGCAGTGTTAACTGAGGTGGCAGATATCAGGGCCGCTGTGACCGGCACCCCGCTCCTTGGAGCCCCGGCATCAGTGCTCTTTGGGTCTGTCAGGTCAGGCACCACAAAGGATAGCACTGCGGTGGTCTCAAACGCAGGCACAGGACCACTTCATATAAGCTCTGTGTCTTCACCCTCAGCGCCATTTACAAAGGTTACAGACGGCTGCAGCAGTTCGACCGTGGCTCCTTCCGGAACATGCAGCATAGTGTTCAGATTTGCGCCGACGGCAGCAACGACCTATACCGGCAGCTTCAGCATAAATTCTGACGGCGGCAACGCAACTGTCCCGATGCAGGGTACCGGAACAACGGATAAGAATTAATGCTCACAGATCCCACGTTATACGTCCATTCATCGATGAATGAGCGTAAACGGTATGAAGGCTTTTGGCATTGGAGATGAGCTGCCATTGAAAGGCTTGGCAATGCCGCGGCTCAAACCTTTTTTGGGGGCATGCGGAACGTGCAGAAAAAACTTTTTTCCGTGCCGATTTCCTGCCCCGTCTCCGGAGGCATTTTATTAGTCAGGAGCCCTGCAAACCCGCAGGGCTCTTGATTTTACGTTCATTCCTCCTGTTTGACTTATCGCGGTAAAATCCATAATACTATATAACTTCTACGGCAACCGCTCGGAAGTTATCTTGACTTTCAAATATCGTTGGGGAGAATCTTGGAACCGGAAACACTACAGCGGCTTCTCATCTCTGCGCTGCCCATTCTTATTGCGATCACCTTCCATGAGGTGGCTCACGGGTACGTTGCATACAGACTTGGTGATCCGACCGCAAAGCTGCTTGGAAGGCTCACTCTGAACCCTCTTGCACATATAGACCTCTTCGGAACGATTATCATGCCGATAATGCTCTTTGTGCTGACAGAGGGCCGTTTTGTGTTCGGCTACGCAAAGCCCGTACCGATCAATCCCTCGAACTTCAGAAATCCCCGGAGAGGGATGGCTCTTTCGGCAATTGCCGGTCCTGCCACAAATATCGCGCTTGCCCTTGCAAGCGTGATATTTCTCAAGCTCGTGCTTGCGCCCATAGCAGGCCTTTCTCCTGACATGGTGAAAGAGACCTTAATGAAACCGCTCCTCATGATCTGTTCTGCAAGCGTAATCGTGAATGTCGTGCTTGCTTCGTTTAACATGATCCCTATCCCTCCGCTTGATGGTGGCAGGGTATTGACAGGTCTGCTTCCGTCAAAACAGGCCATGACGTTCAGCAAGATCGAACCCTTCGGATTTATCATTGTTTTAGTGCTGATCTATACCGGCATCGCCAACCTGTTCATTATGCCGGTCATTACATTTTTTCTGAAACTGTTCGGGATGTATTAGAAAATATATTGAGAGCGCAGGAGCGAAACAATGAATCGAGAAATTAAGAATAAGAAACTCAATGCCTGGATTGACGAGGTCAAGGAAATGTGCCAGCCGGACGCTATCTATCTATGTGACGGATCCAGACAGGAATATGACAGTATGATGCAGAAGCTGATCGAAAGCGGCAGCGCTACGCCATTGAAGAAACGAAAGAACAGCTTTCTGTTCAGGTCTGACCCAAGCGATGTAGCACGCGTTGAAGACCGCACCTACATCTCGACAACCTCTCAGGATGAAGCTGGGCCCACGAACAACTGGGTGGCTCCGGATGAACTCAAAGGGATCATGAAGGACCTCTATAAGGGCTGCATGAAAGGCCGGACCATGTATGTGATCCCTTTCTCCATGGGCCCCATCGGTTCGCCCATGGCCAAGATAGGCATCGAGATCAGCGACAGCCCCTATGTTGTGGTCAACATGCATCTCATGACCAGGGTGAGTTCCCGGATCCTGGAACTTTTGGGTACTGACGGCGATTTCATCCCCTGCCTCCATTCGATCGGTGCGCCGCTTGAACCGGGGCAGAAGGATGTGCAGTGGCCCTGCGCCCCGATCGAGCAGAAATATATCAGCCACTTCCCTGAAGAAAACCTGATCTGGTCTTACGGGTCCGGGTACGGCGGCAATGCCCTGTTAGGTAAAAAATGTCTCGCCCTTCGTATAGCCTCTGCCATGGCAAAAAGAGAGGGATGGCTTGCCGAACATATGCTCATTCTGCGGCTCACTAACCCTGAAGGCAAGCAGTATCATATTGCAGCAGCATTCCCTTCGGCCTGCGGCAAGACCAACCTGGCCATGATGCAGCCATCGCTTCAGGGCTGGAAATGTGAATGCATCGGCGATGACATTGCCTGGCTGAAGATCGCTCCAGACGGCAGACTGCATGCCATTAACCCGGAAAGCGGGTTCTTCGGCGTTGCACCGGGAACATCCTATGCCACAAACCCTATGGCAATGGATACGGTCAGGGAGAATGTCATCTTTACAAACTGTGCGCTGACAGATGACGGCGATGTATGGTGGGAGGGCATGGACGGCGACCTGCCATCGCATCTCATTGACTGGAAGGGTCATGACTGGACACCTGCAAGCAAGGCTGACGCTGCGCATGCAAATGCACGCTTCACCGCTCATGCGTCACAATGCCCGGTCATCTGCAAGGACTGGGAAAATCCGGCAGGAGTGCCGATCGATATCCTGATATTCGGCGGTCGCCGCACCAGTGTTGTGCCGCTTGTGTACGAGGCCCTATCCTGGGAACATGGCGTATTCCTGGGAGCCACTGCCGCCTCAGAGACAACAGCAGCGAATATTGGAGCCGTGGGCAACCTAAGAAGAGATCCCTTTGCAATGAAGCCCTTCTGCGGATATAACATGGGCGACTATTTCGAGCACTGGTTCAGCATGGGCGAGAAGCTCGGCAGCAAAGCGCCGAAGATATTCTATGTGAACTGGTTCAGGAAGAGCCAGGACTGCAAGTTCCTCTGGCCCGGCTTCAGCGACAACAGCAGAGTGCTCAAATGGATCTGTGAGCGCGTTGACGGCACGATTGGCGCAGAAAAATCAGCGGTCGGTCTTCTGCCGAAAGAAGGGGACCTTGACCTTTCAGGCCTCACACTGGAACCTGAAAATATAGAGGAACTGATGAGCGTAAATGCCGCTGAATGGAAAAATGAGATACCGGACATTGAGGCACATTTCGCAACCTTTGGAAAGCATCTGCCCGCAAAACTGAAGGACCAGCTCGAAGAGCTCAGGAAACGTCTTGATTAATACAGAGCGGCTCAAACCCTTCAGGATATTGTGACGATGTGGAGATGGTAGTCTCGAAGAAAAACCTGGTCAATGTGCTGGGCGTTGTGTACGTCCATACAAAGACCAGTGATGGCGGCGATCTTTATCTTACCCGTTTTGCCGAGAAACGCGCTAACCATTTTGAGATAGAGAACTGGTATGAAACCGGCTGGTTCAATAAACACAAACTGCGACTGATGGGTGCCAGCTCCGTGTACAAGGTCCCAACAAAAGAGGTCGATGGCCTGAGCCTCGACCTGGTTGTCAAAAACTGTCGTGTCGGCGAAGATGTGCCTCTCGATACCCATACCCTGCAGGAGTTCTGCGATGCAGAGTTCAACAGCCCCTGGGAAGAATTCGCCCTGGTTATGGAGCTGATGGATAACCTGTATGGGCCGAAAGAGACGAGGATACATACCCAGCTTCCCATGGCGATATACGTGCCACCGGAAATGATGCAGGCATGGCAGAGCGGCAGATCAGGGGCCAGGATCAACCGCATCCGGGCAAAACATCCGGGCATTGATCTCGATATCCTGAAGCAGTATAAGCTCATCTACGAGTGGATAACGGGCCTGAATATCAAAGAGATCTTCGCGTACATCGATATCAACACCGACGAGATGATAAAACATCTGAAAACTCTCGATGCTGCGGCACACAAGGACCTCAATAAAAAGGGGTACTTGGTAGCTGATATGAAACCCGAGCATATCATTATCAGCGAGACGGAGGTCGAACATATTAAAGAAATCGGCCTTGGGAATAAGAAGAACCCTGAAAAAGATCAGGTTGATCATCTCTATCAGCTGATCAGCAGCGGCAATTATTCCATCATTGATTACGAACTGCTCCTGCGTACGCCGGAGCATGAAGAGACAGTCAAGAATTCAAGAAGACATTCCTACCTCGATGATCAAAAGCACCGTTTTGAACCGGCCTCATTGCCGGCACATCTTTCTTCTGCAGAAATTTTCGGGGTCCCCTATCTGTACGGTCATGCAGAGAGCACGGGCGGGCGCCTCTGGGTTGTCGGACGCAATCCGCATCTGTTCGATTATTTCCTCCCTGAGCGCTGGAGGAAAACACCCTCGATTAAACTGTCTGAAACCAAAGAAGTCTTTTATACCATAACAAAAGATAACATTCATCTCGTCTGGGAAACATCCAGGATAGGCGAAATGCCTGTTGGTGATGAAGAGGGCTCACGCGATCCCAAGGTCCGTCAATACGGTATAAACAGCCCATTTGAGGAATTTGCCATGGCCCAGACCCTGAACCGTCTCGGCATCCCCACCGTCTATGTCAGGGCCATCTATATGACCGGAAGCAAAAAGGTAGAGGCCTCGACCGACGACAGGAAATATGCATCTCACAAGGACCTCCTAGACCCGGAAGGGAATCCTGTGCTTCAGGAAAATCATAATTATATAACCATCCGGGGCTATTACAACGGCCCTGATCAGTGGGTCGCCGAAAACCGTGATGCCCTTTATATTCCGGTGGACCTTTCCAAGGCAGTCGAAAAGGGGATCATCGATGAAGAGCAGTGCGGGTCGTTTTTGGATGCGGTAAAGGCGAAATTGCATATGCACGGCTTTGACGGTTCATCCCTCAAGGCCAACGACCTTCTTCTGGCTGTGGATGACAACAGGGAAGTTATGAAAAACAGGTCCGGGGAACCACAGGTCATTATCTGCAACTTCGAGTTGATCTGGAAAACTCACAGGGCCGGGCAGTGCGCAGCAGAAGTATCAAAAATACATTAATACCAGGCGGAGGTTTATTGTGGACAGAGTCTTAAGCGGTATGCAGTCAAGCGGAAAGGTACATCTCGGCAATTATGTCGGCGCGCTGCAGAACTGGGTGAAGCTGCAGGATAAATACGATTGCTACTATTTTGTTGCTGACTGGCATGCCCTTACAACAGGATATACCAACCCTTCGGTGCTGCACGAATCGGTCACAGACCTGCTGGTGAACTTCCTTGCCGCAGGACTTGATCCTGATAAATGCACCATCTTTATCCAGTCCAGGATACTGGAGCATGCAGAGCTGCATCTCCTGCTTTCGATGATCACACCCCTTGGCTGGCTTGAGCGCGTGCCGACCTATAAAGAGAAGCAGACAGAACTGAGCGAGCGCGACCTCTCCACATACGGTTTTCTCGGTTACCCGCTTCTGCAGACAGCAGACATTATCATGTACCGGGCAAAGCATGTGCCTGTCGGCATAGACCAGGTGCCTCACCTTGAGATATCGCGTGAAATTGCACGCAGGTTTAATAACCTTTACGGTGAGGTTTTCCCTGAGCCTGATGCACTGCTGACCCCCTTCCCCAAGGTGCCTGGGGTAGATGGCAGAAAGATGTCAAAGAGCTATGGCAATGCCATCTATCTTTCAGACAGCGCAAAGGAAGTAGAACAGAAGATCAGGACCATGACCACTGACCCGGCCCGTATTCGCAGAACAGACATAGGCGATCCGGAGCAGTCTCCCGTCTTTCAGCTTCATAAGGTCTTTTCAACAGCAGAAGAGCAGGCAGAGGTTGCTGAGGGATGCAGGACAGCAGGCATCGGCTGCATTGACTGCAAGAAGGTGCTTATCAAGAACGTCTTCTCTGTGCTTGAGCCGATCTGGGAGAAAAGGGCAGCCCTTCTTGCTGATCCTGATAAACTGCATGCGATAGCAGAAAAGGGAAACGAGAAGGCCAGAAAGGTGGCGCAGGAGACCATGCAGCTCGTACGCAAGGCAATGGGGCTGTATTAGTGCGTTATATCAGTAAAGAAGAGGTTTGAATTTAGCGAGGACTTGTGAAAGGGCTGTCGCTGAAATGCGGTCAGTTACTTTTACTTTGCGGACCTGCCAGTCGATAGAGCGAACCTGATCGGCAAGGGCAACTCCAGAGGTCTTCTTTGCACCGTCAAGCGCCACTTCAAATGGATAACCTTTGATCTTTGTGGTGATCGGGCAGATAAGACAGAGGCCGGAAGCCTTATTGTAGAGCGCAGGAGAAAGGACAAGCGCCGGTCTGAACCCTGCCTGCTCATGCCCTAATGTCGGATCGAAACTCAAAAGGATAATATCGCCGCGATCCGGAATTGTTCTCATCGTATCCCTTCAGTTACGGATGATGACACCCCTCCAGCAGAAGTAGGTGCTTTAGTGACCTTTGAGCTCAGGGCCGCACTGTTTGAAGTCCCCTCTTGGGAGGGGTGAAGGGGTGGGTTGATACCCTTCATTAAAGAAGCTCCTTGCCAACAGGCTGACCGTAGTCTGCCTCGGCATGACGATTTTGAGCCGTAATCTCCTTCACAAGCTCTTTAAGGGAATACTCCTGCTTTTCAGCGGGCTTGATGATAATACCACCCTCAGCATTGTTGATCTCTATGGTGGAGTTCACCCCAATGCCTGCCTTTTTGGCGACCGCGCTGGGTATGCGCACGCCTATGCTGTTGCCCCACTGTGCTGTCTTCGCAATCATGACACACCCTCCATTAACGCCAATGCTAAAGAAAGTATATCCCATGGATATACATAATCTCAAGTTATTATTTATCCGTCTTTTCTTGACAGGTTAAGTCAATGGGTCTCCGTTGGCTGCAATAGTTCAGTAATTGCGACAGCAGTTCTTGTAAACGGAATTGCTAACTTTTAATTAATTCGGATGTGTCCCCATTTATCCACCAACCATTATGCCCATATCTTTTTTCGAGCAACCAAGATGCACCCGTCGATATGGAAGCATCTGTCATTTGCGCAAATAGAGAACCTGATAAAAACAATATCAAACAAAGAGATAATGCACATAGGTTTATCAAATTACCCATAGCTACTTCTTTTCCCATATCTGCACCGTCCCCTCACGAGTTAGAACAACAAGCTGTTTCTTCCCCGTTCCTTTTACGTCATCGATAAGAACCTTCGTGCCTCGCTTGTTATACGGTGGACTTTCCCACATTACTTCATACTTCTTCCCGGTCCATTTGAGTATCTTTATGTAATCCTTAACATCTGAATAGAAAAATACATCACCATCTTCGAAATATTCCCTTTCTCCATTCTCTTCAACCAGGATTATTTCGTCTATTCCATCTCCATCAATATCCTTAACGTCAAAATATCCGACGCCAAGATTCTTCGTATGAGTAGCAAACTGAATATCCCGTTGAATAAAGCCTGACATATCCTTTTTCAGCTCAAGACCTGAAATAATTGGCATATTATCGCCATCATACGCCTTTACAAAGCGATATCCGAAGTATTCCTCAACATCCTTACTCCTTGTTCTGCCGATATAGAAATCAGGAAGATCATAGTTCTTAATACCGAGCGGCTTCTTGCCGACCTTTACAATTTCGTATTTGGCTTTATCGTTACGAGCAGGTCGAAATATATATAAAGGATCTTCGCCAATATATGACATTAAAAGCCCTCCCCTAATGTTATTGCCGAACCGCCCAAAAGCTCGATACCTGCCAACGCTCTTTGAATAATATATTTCCTTCTTTCCGGTCTTATGTTCCCATTCGACCGGAAATCCCGGCTCATTTCTTCTTATTTTTAATGTTTGCTCTCCATGCTCCTTCTCCTGAGAAAAGCTGAAGATTCTCAATTTGCCGTCACCAAAAAATCCCGAATTCCATATAGGCATTCGATTGGCCACTTTTTTCCACCGAATTCCGTGTTGCAGCTTGGACTCTGCCAGGGATATATCCAGCTACCTGTCAAGCGCGGTCTTTCACGCTGCTCATGAAATATGTATTTGTTATGTTCCCACTCGATTCCAAAATATGCAGGTTCTGCCTCAACTGTAATTCCACTGTTGCCCTTCAATACCAGTAGTTGTTCAATTTCGAATCGATACCACAAATTATTCATCTCACTCTCTGTCCAAATCTTCTTTAAATTTACATTGAGTTTAGAACCGTCCCATTCGAGAACTGCAAACATAAAATCCTTTTCTGTTTCTGACTCAAACCATTGCGTAGATTCACTATTGTGGTTGCCATGCATGCCGAAGTCGGCAACCAGTATCTCGCTTTTACCATTATGATTTAAGTCGGCGGTTGCAAAAAGATAAAAGGGCCTTTCTGTCAGTCGTTCAGTCTCGTATGTCTTTTCGAAATGCCACTTCTCTACTGCATAGCTCGATGATATAAAACAGATGCTAATCGCCAATATATAAGCAAATTTGATTTTCATTTCTTGCACTCCCATCTGTCAGGATATCTGGCCCTATCATTATCCCTGCAAACACCGTCTCCAATCATGCGAGGGGTCTATAGGGTCAGACTGCTTATTGACATTCGCCCTTATTGCACCCGGTAATTCTTAAACTCGATATCGCAAATTGCAGCTTCAAGTTATTCCGCTCCGTCACTCTATCCACTGAGTGTCCGAGTTATACCTGTCAGCGTCAGACTATGGACTCTTCATTTATCGGCATCCCGCCTGAACCCAATCTTGCCCTTCCTGGATATAGGCGGAGCCATTAATTGCCGTATCGCGTCAAAGACTACCTTGAACTGTGAGTCATATTTCTTTTCCATGCTGGCGAGTTTCCGGGCGAGGTCTTTATGGGTCGCAATCAGTTCGCGGAGCTTGACGAACGTCCGCATGATCTGGACATTTACCTCAATTGACTGATCGCTGTTCAACACACTTGAGAGCATAGCAACACCCTGCTCGGTAAACACATAGGGCAAGTATTTTCGATGTTCCCCTCTGCCGCTTTTTATGGTCGCAAAATGCGACCTTAAAGATTCCGCTTCTTCCTTTGTTAGTTGAAACATAAAATCATCCGGAAATCGCTTCGGGTTCCTGCGAACCTGTTCATTAAGGCGCTTCGTTTCGACCCCGTAAAGTTCAGCCAGATCCCTATCAAGCATGATCTTGTGGCCTCGGATCAGATAGATCTTATTCTCGATTATCTCAACAGGAATAAGTTCTTTCATTCATCCGCCTTGAATGCCGTCGAAGAGTGCGCCCGGCCAAAAGCGGCGAAACCGAGGGAAAAGGAGATTTGCCCGCATTTCAGGGTCCAACTGAAGATCCGCTGGTAAATGGGAAAAATGAACTGCTTCGGCCCCTCGAAAAAGTTCATCCAATTGACTGCTTGTGTTATCACTATTCTATCCGTCCCCTCCGATAGAAAAGTGCTTAATGATAATAAGTTATGACGCTAAAAACAAGGTCTATTTGTAGGTGTAAAAGTGAGGACCACTATGTTCTGAAAATAAAATAGACCGCGCCCATGAGGCAGATGCCTGCCCAGAGGTAATCGAGCTTGAGCGGCTGGTCCATGTACAGGACAACAAACGGCACAAAGACCGAAAGCGTTATCACCTCTTGCAGGATCTTGAGCTGGGGCAGGCTCAGGGAAGTTGCACCGATTCGGTTTGCCGGGACCTGCAGAAGGTATTCAAAAAGTGCAATGCTCCAGCTCACTAACGCCGCAACATACCAGGCCTTGTTGTTCAGGTTTTTCAGGTGGCCATACCACGCAAACGTCATGAAGATATTGGAAAGCACCAGGAGGCCTGCTGTCTTAACAAGTATCGTCATATCCCAACCAGTCAGGTATCCTATGCTTTCAGTTGCAGTTTCAGGCGCTCCACCACTGCATCAATAAACTCTTCAGTCTTCGCATACGTTGTAACCTTCGGCTCGGCAATAAGCATAAGGTCCTTGGTCATAATGCCGTTTTCGATGGTCGCAATGACCGCCTCTTCAACGGTCCGTGCATAGTTCACCACCTCAGGGGTATTATCGAGCTCTCCTCTTTTTGCAATCGCGCCTGTCCAGGCAAAGATGGATGCAACCGAGTTCGTTGATGTCGGGTTCCCCTTTAAGTGTTCATAATAATGGCGCATGACCGTGCCGTGCGCTGCCTCAAACTCGAACTTGCCGTCAGGTGAAACAAGAACTGATGTCATGAGGCCAAGGCTGCCAAAACCGGATGCAACCAGATCGGACATAACATCGCCGTCATAGTTCATGCAGGCCCAGAGCATACCGCCCTCTGATTTCATGATCTGGGCAACCGCATCATCAATGAGCATATACCGATAAGCGACCCCGGCCTTCTGCAGAGCATCCTTTGCCTTTTCTACCTCTTCAGCAAAGACATCCCGGAAAAAGCCGTGATACTGTTTTGAAATGGTATCCTTTGCGCCAAACCAGAGGTCCACCTTCTCGCTCAGGGCATACTGGATGCAGGCCTTTGCAAAGCTCCTGATCGAAGGTTCGGTGTTATGGGTGCCCATGATTACGCCGGCGCCTTTAAAATCATGGATTGTGAGGACCTTCTTTTCCCCTCCGCCTGCAGGCGTAAAGACCAGTTCTGCTTTGCCCGGACCGTCAACAACGATCTCGGTGCTTTTATAGATATCGCCGTACGCATGACGTCCGATAATGATCGGTTTTTTCCATGACCGCACCATGGGGGGGATGTTCTTCACAATAATCGGCTTTCTGATGACCGTGCCGTCGAGCATGGAACGGATCGTGCCGTTGGGACTTTTCCACATCTGCTTGAGATTGTATTCCTTTACCCTCGCAGCATTGGGCGTAATCGTGGCGCATTTGACGCCTACGCCGAATTCCTTGATCGCATTGGCTGCATCTATGGTCACCTGATCGTCGGTGTCATCCCTGTGTTTCATGCCAAGGTCATAGTATTTCAGGTCAATATCAAGGAACGGGGATATGAGCTTGTCCTTGATGAACTGCCAGATGATCCTCGTCATTTCATCGCCGTCCATTTCGACAATCGGGTTCTTTACAGTTATTTTTGTAGCCAAGGCAGCCTCCTGAAAGTAGTGTAAGGGTAATTTATAGGCTCTCCCATGGAGATGTCAACCGGCCTTAAATCCATGCCGCAATCAGCTCCGCACGTCACTGCGGACAACGGACAAAGGAGACGCTCCCTGAGATTTCTTGATTTTCATTCTTGCCAACCAATACAATGAAAGACCATGGAAATAAAAATACTCAACGGCAGAACTCTTACTGCGGAGCCTGGCAAAAGCGTGTACCAGACGCTGAGAGACAACGGTGTCTATCTTGTCGCATCCTGCGGAGGCAAAGGTGTTTGCGGCAAATGCCGCGTGAAGGTCCTCGATGGTAAATACCGGACTGAGTCGGCAACAAAACTGAAGAAAAAAGAGATCGGGGACAAGGTTGTACTGGCATGCACGACCTTTCCTGAAGAAGACATCCATATTGAGATTCCTGAAGATTCGAAGCTCGTTATCGGCGATAAAATTGCGGTCTCCAAGTCGAAAAGCTTTCTCGATTTCCTCAAGTTGGAGGAGCCGACGCTGACACCTCCTGTCAGAAAAATCATGCTTGCGCTCATGCCGCCTTCCATTGAGGACAATATCAGCGACCTGGAACGGGTTAAGAGATCCCTGATCGAGCACGGTATTGAGGAAATGCGTTTTTCTCATGGTTTTGTGCAGACCATGGCAAAGGCCCTGAGGCAGCATAACTGGACTGCACATCTTACGTACACCGAAAATTTTGAGGCTATATCGCTCGTCTCGCCCGAGCGGGTCAAGCACTACGGCATTGCTGTTGATATCGGCACAACGACCGTTGTCGTCTATCTCGTTGACTGCACTGACGGCACGCTCCTGGATACCGGCGTGACCTACAATTCACAGATGCGTCATGGCGATGATGTCATCACACGAATTGTCCATGCAACAGAAGGCGGAGCCCTGCAGGAATTGAGAAATGCAGTGGTCAACGACATTAACGGTCTGCTTAATCCGATGATGGAGCGTAATCATATAAGCCGCGACGATATCGACTCTGCCGTAATCTCCGGCAATACCACAATGGTGCAGCTCTTCTGGGGACTCGACCCCTCTTCGATCCGGGAGGAACCCTACATCCCAACCGTAAATGCTTATCCGGCCTGGCGTGCAGGCACGGCAAAGCTCCTGATCAACCACCAGGCTCCGGTCTATACCATACCCTGCGTCGGCAGCTATGTAGGCGGCGATATCACTTCAGGCCTGCTTGCATCGAAGATGCACAGAAGCGCCGAAGTGGCGCTCTTTATGGACATCGGCACGAATGGCGAGATCGTAGTGGGCAACAACGAATGGCTCATTACCGCTGCCACTTCAGCCGGCCCCTGCTTTGAAGGCAGCGGTATCAGGCATGGCATGCGTGCAACCGAGGGGGCCATCGAGTCGGTTAAGATCAATTCCGCTACCTTTGACGTTGAGCTGGGAGTGATCGGCAATGCGCAGCCTGCAGGCATATGCGGCTCCGGCATGATCGATGCGATATCGGAATTCTTTTTTGCCGGTATCATTGACCAGAAAGGCAAGTTCATGCGGGATTTGAATACAGACAGGATCAGGATCGAAGAAGAAGGTCCGGAGTTTGTTCTGCATCACGGCGAGACAAAGGATATCGTGCTTACCGAAGTGGATATTGAGAATATCCTGCGTGCAAAAGCAGCGATCTATGCCGGCATGTCCGTACTCCTTAAGGAGGTCGGTCTTTCTCTTGATATGGTAGAGCGGATCTACATTGCAGGAGGGTTCGGCAACTACCTTAATGTGGAAAAGGCGATCATGATCGGGATGCTCCCTGATATGCCGAAGGAAAAGTTCTCCTTTATCGGCAACACCTCCATTGCAGGCGCATATCTCTGCCTTCTGTCCGGAAAGATGCGACAGGAGGCAGATGAGATTGCAAAGAAGATGACCTATATCGAGCTTTCCGTTTCTCATGGATTCATGGATGAGTATATGTCAGCACTTTTCCTACCCCATACCAACATTGACCTTTTCCCAACGGTCAGAGAGATGTATAATAGGAGTGCCTGACCTCTCGATCAGGCCACAGGAGAAGACATCACACAATGAACCAGCTTGATGCCAATGCCATACTCTTTGCAAATGATAACCCGTCGCTCCTCATGTATGTCGGCATCCTGGTCAAGCGGCTTGGGTACAAGGTCTATCTGGCCCTTGACGGACTGGAAGCGGTCAGGGTAGCCAAGGAGCGAAAACCGACCATTATAGTCCTTGACTATGCCCTTCCCGGCATCAATGGCGTTTCATGCCTTAACCTGATGCGCAATGATGCCTTCCTGCGGGATGTCCCTGTCCTTATGCTCGGTTCGGAAGAGGATAACCTTTCGAAATCAGAGATCGAAAAGATGCATATCCAGGGATATCTCAAGAAACCGCTCAACGTGACCGATTTTTACCTCGCCATACAAAAATGCCTTAATCATTCCATCAAACGAAGACATATCAGGGCGCCGCTCAACATAAGCGTAAGCATCAACTGCAAAGGGCGGCAAAGGGATCTCCCGGCATCAAACCTTTCCGTTGAGGGCATCTTTCTGAAGACTGCTGAACCCTATCCTGCGGGGACAGAAATGGATCTTGTCCTGACCGTTGATGACGAAGACCCTATCGAATTAAAGGGCATGGTCGTCTCTGCACACAAGATCTCTGCTGATGTGCAGCCGGAAGCCGGAATGGGAATCAGGTTTATGGATATTCCCGAAGATGTCCGGTACCGGATTCACTATGTTGTCATGAAGGAATTGACCAGAGACATCAGTGTCAGTGATACAGGCGAGACCTGGCTGGACGAAGCGCTGAATACTGACTAGACCGTAACGAGCATATTGTCGATAAGCCGCGTTCCGGCAAACCGCACTGCTCCGGCAAGCAGCACCTCTCCCCGAAGTTCTTCCAGCTCCTCAAGCGTATCAGGATGATACGCCGAGACATAATCAATACTCGTAATCCGTGCTTCTTTTGCAAGCTGTGATTGCATGGTTTGCCGTATCGTTACCCCTGATCGTATCCCTGATCGCATTGCATCCGCTGCTTCGTTGAGGCAGCGGAAAAGGACTGTTGCCGCAATCCTCTCTTCACTCCCCAGGTAAGCATTGCGTGAACTCAGTGCCAGGCCGTCCTCTTCCCTGATCGTGGGACAGACAACAACTTCGACGTCAAGATTCAGGTCCTTTGCCATTTTTCTGATGATCACGGTCTGCTGAAAGTCCTTCTGGCCAAAATAAGCCCGTGTCGGTCTGACGATAGCAAAGAGCTTTGCTACGACAGTTGCAACGCCATTGAAATGGCCCGGCCTGAAATGGCCGCACATCTTTTCAGAAAGACCCTTCACTTCGATCTCTGTCGAAAATCCTGCCGGGTACATAAGCGTATCGTCAGGGAGAAAGAGGATATCAACAGCCTCCTCCCTAAGCCTTTCGATATCAGCTTCAATCGGTCTTGGATATTTGGTGAAGTCCTCTGCAGGACCAAACTGGGTCGGGTTCACATAGATGCTCACAGCGGTTATGTTATTTTCTTCTCTGGACATCCTGATAAGGCTCAGGTGTCCCTCATGGAGCGCTCCCATGGTCGGTACAAAACCTATGGTCCTGCTGCGGAGAAGGTGTCCCCGCGATGTGTCCTGCATGATCCTCGGAATCCTGATAATCTCCATCCCGCTTATTTCGCTCCTTTTTCAATCTCGCTCATCAATGCGCGGAGAAGATCTTTTTCCCTGACGGTTTTTACAACCTTGCCCTTCCGAAACAGTATACCCATGCCTTTTCCTCCGGCTATGCCGATATCAGCCTCGCGTGCCTCTCCCGGGCCGTTAACAACACAGCCCATGACCGCAACGGTCACCTGTTTTTCCATGTCCTTGAGCCCGGTCTCCACCCTGGAGGCAAGACCCCTGATATCTATCTGGCATCGGCCGCAGGTAGGGCAGGAAATGATTGTTGCGCCTTTCTGCCTGAGGCTGAGCGACTTGAGTATCTCATAGGCAACACGCACCTCCTGTACAGGATCGGCTGACAGCGAAACCCTCATCGTATCGCCAATACCCTCGGAAAGGAGAATACCAAGCCCCACAGAACTCTTGATAATACCGGTAAAGGAAGGGCCAGCTTCTGATATCCCTATATGGAGCGGATAGTTGAACTTTTTTGCAAAGAGACGGTATGCATCAACTGTTGTCGGGACATTAGAGGCCTTAAGCGACACCTTTATATCCCTGAAGTCCAGGCTTTCAAGGAGAGTAATATGTTCTGCTGCGCTTTGTACCAAGGCCTCGGGAGTAGGATGCCCATATTTTTTCAGCAGCTCTTTTTCGAGGGAACCTGCGTTTACGCCGATGCGTATCGGGATGCCCTTATCCTTACAGGCCGTAACCACCTGGGCCACTTTCCAGCGTGCACCTATATTCCCCGGGTTGATCCGCAGACCTTCGATCCCCTGACTGATCGCCTCCAGTGCAAGCCTCCAGTCAAAGTGAATATCTGCTATCAGGGGGATCGGTATCGCCTTTCTGATCTTCCCTAAGGCCTGAGCAGCCTCCATGTCCGGGACTGCCACTCTGATGATCTCACATCCTGCCTTTGCAAGCCTCCGTATCTGCCGCGCTGTTGTAGCGGCATCTCGTGTATCTGTCTTTGACATGGACTGTACGGATATGGTGCTCCCTCCACCTACCGGGACATTCCCTACGTGGAGTTTTCTTGTCCTGTTACGATGGGCCGTTGCCATTACTGCCTTCCTTTGCGTTATTCATTTTTTCCTGTTTCATCAGGCGGTAGCGCTTTACCGCCTCTGCATGCTGCGCAGCAGTCTCAGTGAACCGATGTGAGCGGTCATCCTGCGCAACAAAATATATGTAGGGCACAGCCGCCGGATAGAGTGCTGCCATGATCGATTTAATGCTCGCAGAGGCAATAGGCCCAGGGGGAAGCCCCTTATTAACATACGTATTATAGGCAGTCTGGCGCTTGAGATCTGTTAGGGTTATCCTTTCCTTCGAGCTTTTAACGCCATAGATAGCCGTAGGGTCTGCCTGAAGAAGCATCTTTTTTCTGAGTCTGTTATGGTACACAGCCGAGATCAGTTGCCGCTCGCTGTCAACAACAGCCTCCTTCTCAATAATCGATGCAAGGGTCAGGATCTGATTTTCGGTCATGCCAAGCTCCTGCGTACGGGCCTTCACCTTATCGGTAAGCTTTTCACGCATTTTAGAGATCATGATGTCGAGGGCCTCTTCAGCCCCCATGCCCTTCGGTATGAAATAGGTATCCGGGTAGATATATCCTTCAATACTCGGGGCCTTTATATCATAGGTTGCAAGAAGATCACGGTCTTGCGCCAATTCCATGAATGCCTCGGAAGATATGATCCCTGTCTTTGCAAAAGCGGATGAAATCTCAAGCAGGGAATCTCCTTCGAGTATCTTCACCTCATTCTCTATAATCTTGCCCTTGCGGAGGAACTTCAAGATCTCAAGGGGATTCATGCCGGTCCAGAGGGAATAAAACCCGGCCCTGATACGTTTGTCAACGCCGGTCAGTCTGCCGGCAACAAGAATAATCCTTTTATCCCTGATCAGGTTCTGACTGCGGAGTATTTCAACAGCCTGTCTGAAGGTAGATCCCTTTGGGATCTGAATTTCCAGGTTCTTATTGCCGGTCTGGACGGGCAGAAAAAGCTCTATCCCGGCATAGAGCAAAAAAAGCAGAAGCGTTGCGAAAAACATGGGAAAAATGTTCTTTTTCATCCAGAATTAGGATGCCAGAAAAGACCGGCAAAGTAAAGGTATACACTCTGGAGTGTTTACCCTCTGGAGGATATAAAAAAAGGCGGGGCAACTGCCCCGCCTTTCAGATATTAGGGTAAGATAATAAACGGTAATTAGTACATACCGCCCATGCCGCCGCCAGGAGGCATTGCAGGCATCTCAGGCTTCTCCTCAGGCAGATCACTGATCATAACCGAGGTGGTAAGCATAAGAGATGCAACTGATGCTGCGTTCTGAAGCGCACACCTCGTGACCTTTGTCGGGTCAACAATTCCGGCCTTCAGCATATCAACATATTCTTCTGAACCTGCATCAAAGCCGTAATTTGCATCCTTTGAGCTCTTGACCTTCTCCACAATAACAGACGGCTCAAGCTCAGTATTATTGATGATCTGGCGGATAGGCTCCTCAAGCGCCCTCTTGATAATGTCAACACCCACCTGCTGATCATGGTTTGAAACCTTGATGCCTTTCAGTGCGCTGACGCAACGAAGCAGTGCAACGCCGCCGCCAGGGACCATGCCCTCTTCAACAGCCGCTCGGGTGGCATGAAGCGCGTCCTCGACTCTTGCCTTCTTTTCCTTCATCTCGGTCTCAGTGGCTGCGCCGACATTGATGACAGCAACGCCTCCAACGATCTTTGCAAGCCTCTCCTGCAGTTTTTCCCTGTCATAATCTGAGGTGGTCTCATCGATCTGTGCCTTGATCTGCTTTACCCTGCCCTCGATCTTCTTGGGATCACCTGCGCCCTCGATAATGGTGGTATTTTCCTTGTCAACCGTAATCTTCTTTGCCCTGCCGAGATCTGTCAGCTTAATGGTCTCAAGCTTGATACCGAGGTCCTCGGAAATAACGGTCCCGCCGGTAAGGATAGCGAGGTCCTCAAGCATTGCCTTTCTCCTGTCGCCAAATCCTGGAGCCTTGACAGCGCATATCTGGATGGTGCCCCTGAGTTTATTCACAACAAGGGTAGCAAGGGCTTCGCCCTCGACCTCTTCAGCGATAATCATGAGCGGCTTGCCCATTTTAGCGGTCTGTTCTAGGATCGGAAGCAGGTCCTTCATGGAAGAGATCTTCTTCTCATTGATTAAAATGAATGCATCGTCAAGGTTGCATTCCATCCTCTCCGGATCGGTCACGAAATAAGGTGAGCTGTATCCCCTGTCAAACTGCATGCCTTCAACAACATCGAGGGATGTTGTCATGCTCTTTGCCTCTTCAACCGTGATAACGCCGTCCTTGCCGACCTTATCCATGGCGTCTGCGATCAGTTCGCCGATGGTGGAGTCATTGTTCGCTGAAATAGTGCCGACCTGTGCGATCTCTTTCTTGTCCTGTACCGGCCTGCTGATCTTCTTGAGTTCCCCTACGATAGATTCCACAGCCGTCTCGATACCCCTCTTGATATCCATGGGGTTTGAGCCTGCAACAACGTGCTTGATGCCGCCACTGTAGATTGCGTATGCAAGGACCGTCGCGGTGGTTGTGCCGTCGCCGGCAACATCTGAGGTCTTGCTGGCTACCTCGCGGACAAGCTGTGCTCCCATATTCTCGAAAGGATCCTTGAGCTCGATCTCTTTTGCGACCGTAACACCGTCCTTGGTGATGGTCGGTGCGCCGTATTTCTTGTCAATCACAACGTTTTTGCCCTTCGGGCCAAGCGTTGCCTTTACTGCATCCGTAAGCTGAGTGACGCCCTTCAGCATCGATCTCCTTGCTGCCTCGTCAAAAAGAAGCTGTTTTGCCATATGTCATTTCCTCCTGAATAATTGTGTTTGGATTTTTATTACTCTACGATGCCGAGTATGTCTTCTTCTTTTACGATCAGATAGTCAGTCCCGTCAATATTTACCTTGGAGCCTGAATACTTGTCAAAAAGGATGATATTGCCGACCTTCAGTTCCTTGACTTCTGAACCGATGGCCTCAACTTTTCCCTTCTGGGGCTTTTCTTTGGCAGAATCAGGGATATAGATCCCGCCTGCTGTTTTTTCTCCTTCTTCAGAGTAGGATACAAATACCCTTTCCTTCAATGGCTTAAATTTCATAAGCATTTCTCCTTTCTTCAATAATAGATTTTTTGGTTATTAGCACTCAATGCCGGTGAGTGCTAATATAACTGGATTTAATTGATTATAGCAAGGGCAATTGCAGGATGATAAATCAGAAAAATACGCTTTTTCTCTTATTTTCTCTCAATAACTTCTTTTATTAATAGATTACTGCGAAAGTGATTTTTTCTTTGCAACCAGAAAATTATCGATAGCTTCCCGGTAAAAATCGGCCTTTTTTCTCGTCTCCTGAGGTATCCTGCTCTCATAGAGCTTAAAACCTTCTTTTACCTCCGCACCAAAAACCGCGTAAAAATCACCGCGCCTGACAGCCTCGTCAACCTTGGCAGAATTGTAAAGATAGATGTCATTAATTATCGTACGTGAAAGCCTTCGCGCCTTTTCTACCGTCTCATCAGTTTTTTCATCTGCTGGCTGCCCTGGGGCTGGCGCAACCTGCTTCTCTCTGATAGTCGCCTCAGCATCCCTTTCTGCCGGCCTCTGCTGAGGCGCTTGCGGAACTTCCGGGTTGGGCTGTACTGCAGGTTTTTCAGGCTCAGATGGGACTCCGCTCTTTATCCGGTTGATCGACTCGATCAGGCGGACAGATAGATCATGCTCCTCGATGTAATCATCAGCTCCATAGAGAGACACCGGTTCTCTTCTGTATTTTGTCTTGTCATATATCGAAGGGACAAGAATCAGCTTCATCCCCTTTGTTTCAGGCCGTGACTTCAGCTTCTTGCAGACCTCAAACCCGTAAATCTTCGGAAGCGCAACCTCAATAATGCAGAATGCCGGCAACTCTTTTAAAGCCCTCACCATAGCATCTATCCCGTCTGCAGACGTAATAACCGTATACCCTTCCCCTGCAAGCAGATGCTTGATATTCTCAACAACCGACGCGCTGGAATGGGCAAGAAGGATTTTCTTATCATCTAAAGATTTCTTTTCCTGGGCAGCCGGCTTTTTGATAACGAGAACCGTGCTGCACTTAGGGCACTTGAACCTCGAGCCCTGGGGAGAAAGCTTTGTCTCGTCTACCTTCAGCCTTGTCTTGCATTTTGGGCATACAACTACCACGTGTTGAACCTCCTTGGCTGCCACAGTTTAATGGTGATAAGGCCGGCAAGAAATCCGCCTGCATGTGCGAGCCAGGCAATGCCTCCCTGTCCCGGCATTCCCTGCGCTATCAAGCCATTTATCAGTTGTATAATAGCCCAAAACCCTATAACTATCAAGGCGGGAATCTGCACTGACTGGATAAAAAAGCCAAGGAAGATAATCGTATGCACCCTCGCCATCGGAAAGAGAAGGATGTAGGCTCCAAGCACGCCCGAAACCGCTCCACTTGCCCCAATCATCGGCACCTCAGAACTGGCTGCAGTCAGCGCATATGACAGGGCAGCTGCAATCCCGCAAAAAAGATAGAACAGAACGAACCTGAAGTGGCCGAGCCTGTCCTCGATATTATTGCCGAAGATCCAAAGATAGAGCATATTCCCAAAGATATGGAAGACTCCGCCATGCATAAACATGGAGGTAAAAATGGTAAGAAGGGGATGTATGGGCTGGGTGGATTCAAGCGAAACGATATTGTGCGGAATCGCGCCATAGGCATAGACAATGTGCTTGCCGTCTGCGCCTGACAAGAGCTGCAGCAGAAAGACGAGGATATTCAGCCCAATTATGCCGATGGTGACAAAGGGAAACGTATTCGTGGGGTTGTCGTCTTTATAAGGAAACATTCAGGCAAATCCTGCGGGCGAAGATACCCTGCGCCAAAATAAAGCTATTCATGGCATATTCTGCGTCTCCCTGACACTACTGTCCATGACAGATCACGCATAGCGTTTCAAATAGGCTCCTGTGTAGGAATTCTTATTTTTCATGAGCTCATCCGGCGTGCCTTCAAACACAAGCGTGCCGCCCTGATCGCCGCCTTCAGGGCCAATGTCCACTACCCAGTCAGAAGCCCTGATAACATCGAGATTATGCTCAATCACAACAACGGTGTTGCCTGCCTCTACAAGTCTGTTCAGAATATAGAGCAGGGCCTTAACATCATCAAAGTGAAGTCCGACTGTCGGTTCATCAAGGACATACAGATATCCCCCCTTCGCGGTCGTGCCCATCTCTGAACAGATCTTTAATCTCTGAGCCTCTCCCCCTGAGAGCGTGGTAGCAGGCTGTCCGAGCCGGAGATACCCAAGCCCTGTTTCGATAAGTAACGAAAGCTTTGTTTTTATAGGGGGATAGTCAATAAAGAGCTCAAGCGCCTCCTCCACGGTAAGGTTCAGAATATCGTAGATGTTCTTTCCCCTGAATGTTACGCGAAGCGCCTCCGGCCTATACCGCTTGCCGGAGCATTTCTCGCAGGTAATATAAAGGTCCTCGAAAAAAAACATCTCCATAAGCTGATAGCCGCCGCCCTTGCACGTTTCGCACCTTCCGCCTTCAACGTTAAAGGAAAAGAATCCTGGCTCATATCCATGCGCCTTTGCTTCTTTTTGCTGGGCAAATAGCTTTCTGATATGGTCAAAGACCTTGAGATAGGTTGCGGGGTTTGAACGCGGACTCTTTCCGATCGGCGACTGATCAATAAGCTTCACCCCTTTCAGATGCTCTTGGCCCTTAAGTCCATGATACGGAAGCGGCTGCTCATTACCCACCTTGAAATGGCGGGCAATACCCCGGTACAGGGTCTCCACAACAAGACTGCTCTTGCCTGATCCGGAAACGCCGGTAATTGCAATCAGTCTTTTCAGCGGGATATTCAGGTCCAGACCCTTGAGATTATTGCCGCTGGCACCCGAAAGCAGCAACTCGTCTCCTGAGAAGAACCTTCTCTTTGACGGAAGCTGGACCTTCTCCTCTCCCCGAAGATATCTCGCCGTAAGCGTATCGGCCTTGCGAAAATCCTGCAATGTGCCTGAGAAGACGACATTGCCACCCTTGTGCCCTCCGCCGGGGCCAAGCTCAATAATCCATTCAGCAGCCTCGATAATACTTCTGTCATGCTCAACAACGATAACCGTGTTTCCCAGTTCTGCAAGCTGCTTTAATATTTCGGCAATCCTGTCCGTGTCTCTTGCATGCAGACCGATAGTAGGCTCATCCAGCACATAGAGCGTCCCGGTAAGGACTGACGCAAGCTGATTCGAAAGATTGATCCGCTGATATTCACCGCCAGAGAGGGTCTTTCCATAGCGGTTTAGCGTGAGATATCCAAGCCCCACCTTTTCGAGATAGCCGATCTTCATCGCTATCTGCCGCAGCAGCTCCTTTGCCGTCTCCCTCCTGAAGGGAGACAGTTCGATAGAAGCGAAAAATGCTGCAAGCATATTGATCGGCATGGCTGAAAGTTCGGCGATATCGAGGCCGGCAACTTTATAGGCAAGGATCTCTTTTTTTAATCTCCTGCCTCCACAGGCATGACAGGTGTTTGACCGCCGGTATCGGGAGAGGAAGACCCGCACATGGAGCTTGTACCTCCAGCCTTCGAGCTCTTCAAAAAAATCATCAATGCCTGAGAAGCCTTTTGTTCCTTTAAAAAGAATGGTCTTTTCTTCAGGTGTGAGATCCGAATAGGGTTTGTTAAGGTCAAGGCCGGCCTTTTTACCCTTTCCAATAAGCTGCTTTTTCCACCATTTTGCGGCAGGCTTGTTCCAGGGGTCCACCGCCCCCTCTGCGAGGGAAAGGCTCCGGTCAGGGACAATGAGATCCTCGTCATACTGGAGCGTGTCACCAAAGCCTTTGCAGACAGGGCATGCCCCAATTGGATGGTTAAATGAAAAGAGCAGCGGCGACGGCTCAGGCAAAACAATACCGCAGTCCTCGCATGCATGCTCTGATGAAAAGGCAAGAAACTCTGAGGTATGCAGGTCTGCAGCGAGTTTGACCCGCATGCTGCCCTTACCCTCTCTCCATGCAGTTTCTATGGAATCGGAAAGTCTCGGTTCGTCCTTAATGATGAGCCTGTCAAGCACCATGGTGAGATTGCCGTCAATCTGCAGGTCAGATCCAGGTTCTGCCAGCTCTCCGTCTTTCCATGCCCTGGTGAAACCCTTTCTCTTCATCTCCTGAGGCGGCTCTTTCGTATCAAAGAGGATGAAGGCCTTCTGGCCTGAATATTTTCCTGCAAGCTCTGCGGCTATCTGCGACGGATCCCATTTTCGTATTTCCCTGCCGCACTTTGGGCAAAAGGGAGTTGCGACCTTTGCGTAGAGAACCCTGAAGAAATCATACAATTCGGTAAGTGTACCCACGGTTGAGCGCGAACCGCGAATGGAGTTCTTCTGCTCAAGCGCTATGGCAGGTCGTATGTTTAAAATTGCGTCGACATCAGGCCTGTCGAGCTTTTCGAGGAAGAGCCGCGCATAGGAAGACAGGGATTCTATAAACCGCCACTGACCTTCGGCAAAGATCGTATCAAACGCAAGCGAAGACTTGCCCGAGCCGGAGACCCCGGTCACTGCAATGACCTTGTTATGGGGGATACGGAGGGTTATGTCTCTGAGATTGTTCTGTCTTGCGCCTTCAATGATCAGTTCCTGAGTAGACATCCTGTTATTTTAGCATAGGGGTTAAAAGAGGGCAGCTCCATTACAAACAAATCCGATGAAAAGATTTGGCCCGACAAGGTCGCAAATTGCTCTGAACATCTTTTTTATTCTACGTTAACCTCTTATAATAAGCAGACCTGCTGATTGCTTGATCTGAACAGATCACCTTTTGATGAATTACAGGCAGGAATCACCCTCCCTGATTTATGAGACACATAGAGAAATATAGGCCGCCTGTGTCAAAATATCCACGATTAACACAAGCAGATTATGCAAAGAGATAAGACCATAGATGTGGCCAGGGGAATAGCGATAGTGCTGCTTGTATTTGGGCATAATTGGATCGTATTGCATCGTCCGAATGAGATCTATCGCATAATTTTCTCATTCAACTTGCCTTTATTTTTCTTCCTTTCCGGCGTCTATCTCAGAAGGAGCAAAACCCTAAGGTTAATGGTTGCTTCAAAATTAGATACCCTTCTGAAACCTTATTTTGTAGTGCTGATCAGTTTTTTTGCATTAAAAACATTGGCCGGCTTCGAGTTCAATATCAAGTCACTGGCCGGCATATTCTATGGAACAGGCAATACGATAGCCTGGCAGGAGTGGCAATGGATGCCGATGTGGTTCCTGCCGCACTTGTTCGTTGTCTTTATTTTCTCCTTTGTATTTATGGGACTGATCGGGAGGCACCGCATATCATTGTGGGGCAAACTATCATTTATTGTGTTATTGCTGATTACAGGCATCACGACTATCAATTGGTTCTGGCCAGTCAGGATAGCGCCATCAGGGATCTTCTCGTTTCTGTCCGGAAAAGAACTTCAACTCCCGGGTCTGCCCTTCAGTCTCGATCTCATATTGATTACTTCGGCCTTTTTTTGTGCCGGGCATGCGCTGTCAAGACACGTTAGAACAATTGAAATAAACCTATCCGGGCTATCCCTCGCCATGGCAATATTCGCAGGCTGTCATATACTTTTTAATGAAACCATGGACCTGAATGCAAGGACCTATGGAAATGCCTCTATTTCAACGTTGCAGGCAGTAACTGGGATTTATATCAGTCTTTCCCTCTCGAACATACTGACGGCATTCAACTATCTCGGGGACGGCCTGGCTTTTATCGGTTCAGGAACTTTGTTCATACTCATTTTTCATACTTTTTTTCAGTGGAATGCAACCAGTTTTTTTAGCAGTATCGTAGGGCTGAATATGTATGCAAGTTCCGCCATCGGCTTTATTGTCGGGATTATCGGGCCATTGTTCCTCCTGGAAATCGCCCGAAGAAACAGCACCCTCTCAGCAATGTTACTGCCCAAAAAGCTGGCTGGACATGGGTAAAAGACGATGACTAATCACCTGCTTAACAAATCTATCCGCAGTACTGGAGAGTGCAGCCTTGCTCGCTTGCCAATTACCTATACAAGGTGGAATTGATGAAATCCCAGGATTCAACGCTGGAACAAAATCTCAGAAGACTATTAACGGTCCTATTTTTTATTCTCATATTCCTGTCTTTTATAAAACCTGTTCAGGACCCTGATACGCCCTGGCACCTAAAAACAGGCGAATATATTTTATTGAACAAGACTATTCCGACATCAGATCCTTTTTCTTTTGCTGACGATGCACTGCCTTTTATAGGGAAATTTATCCTTACCCAGTACTGGCTGTCTCAGATTTTTTTCTTTCTGATTTATAACTATGCCGGGCCGTTCGGCCTTGCGCTTATGAGCGCAACCATACTGACATCCCTTACCGCCCTGCTGAGGCATCTCATAAAAGATAAAGGTTACTATCTATCGTTTCTGATAACAGGGGTATTCGTTTATTTTATGGGGGAGTTCCAGGGAGTCAGACCACAGCTCTTCACTTTCTTGTTTTCCGGAATTGTGATATTTCTCTTCGAAAAATATAGAGAAAAGAGGAATCTGAGCTTTTTATTCCCCCTGATTTTCCTGATGCCTTTATGGTCAAATCTTCACGGAGGGTTTATTTACGGAGTCGTTTTGATCGTTATCTATACAATTTCTGAGGTAATTCATTTTTTTATTGGAAGCAGGCAGGCAGCTACTCTTCCTGACGGGTTATCCAAAAAGCATATTCATCACTTACTGATAGTGATTGCCTGCGCCATCCTGTTTTCGATGGCAAATCCCAATACATACTCCGCTTTTTTCTATGCCTTTACAACCCACTCCAAGGACCTCTTCTCAAGCATATATGAATATTGGTCACCTTTTCAGCTGCTCATGAAACTCGGCCCGACCCCAACCATCTTTGGCATCTTTCTCTTTATTGCGGTCTCTGCTGTCATGATAGTCGTTTTTATCAAACGCCGCGACATCACTCCTCTGTTTTTGCTTGTTTTTTCCCTTGTCCCTGCTCTGGTCAGCATAAGATATTCGTCGCTTTTTTATATTGTTACAATATCCATGTTCCGGCACATTCCTGTCCGATTAAAGCCGGAAATAGCCTCAAGAATGCGGCTTGGCATGCATATTCTTCTGGTTATAGCATCAGCGTCTGTTATGATAATGTATAACCCGTTAAGGGACAAAAATATTTACAAATTTGCAAACAGCCGTATCTATGCAGTCAGTGCATCAAACTTCTTAATAAAAAACAGCATCTCAGGAAATATTTTCGCCTCATATAATAAATCCTCATTTCTGATGTTCAGGCTCTTTCCTGAATCAAGATTATATTCCGACTCCCGCTTCCTCAGCACAGAGCGGATCAGGACAAGCAGTACCATTGAACGAGAATACACTCCTGCAGCGGAATTGTTAGGAACCATCAGCGGGTTGATACCCAAAAACATCGGGACAATTAAGGTTGCAACTAAAGAAGATGCAGGCCCGTCCGGTAATGCCCTTGTTGGGAATATGAGTTGGAAAGACTCACTGAATACCATAAAGGCGGATATCATTGTCCATGAGGCAATATATATGTATTCAGGATATATCTATCCTTTTATTCTTAACTTAATTCAGGACGATTCATGGAAATTAATATATGCAGACGGGAATGTCCTGATATTTGTCAGAGACATAAAGAAATTTGAAGATATTATTATGAAATATAATAAGCCCAAGTCATTGATTTATGATGAAATTATTGCAGAGAGCCGAATAGACACCAACACCCCGGGGTTCTACTCAACAACCGCACTGGCAAGGCTGCTTAAGGGGTCTGCAGATAGAGATACCTATGCTCTGATAGAAAAAGCCCTCGCTCAGGACCCTAAGAACATAGTCGCACAATACTGCGAAACCCTCTATATATTAATGGATCACGCACAAAAAAACACCCGTTAATAAAATATACTCAACCAGCGGTATTTCACTATTGTCCATATCATCGTCATGCCAAGGGAAAATGCCTTGAGCTTACTGCCGGTCACTGATGATTTTCCAACCCGCGGCTTATAATTAACGGGAATCTCGATCACATTGATCCCGTTAAGAATAATGAGTAACATCATTTCCACCCCAAAGTGAGAACTGCCAACCGTAAATTTAGCGACAATTTTATCTAAAGCCTTCTTTTTTATCAGCCTCATTGTGCAGCCGACATCAGTAAGCGTAGTTGTGTTAAAAAGAAATTCCATCATCTTTGCAACTGCCCAGTTTCCCCATCGTAAAAATAGCCCCATATTAGAGCCCTTCCATATAAGCACACTTGTTGTCCTTGTACCTAAGACCGCATCAAAATCCTCCGAATAGGCCAACAGTTTTCTGACATCGTGCCCGCTAAACGTCCCATCAGGCTCACTGATGATAATTATCTCCCCTGATGCTTCCTGAAAACCCCTCCTGATGGCATATCCATACCCCTGTTTTTGTTCAAAGACTTCCCTTGCGGCTGTCATTCCGACTTCCTCAGACGTGCCCGCTGCCGCATTATTATTCACAACCACTATTTCATCCACCACGCCGGAGCCGAAAAAATCCTCAATAGATTGCCGGATTGACCCTTTTTCATTGTACGTGGGCAAAATTACCGATACGGTCTTTCCATGCCACATTGCCTCTATTCCTTCCTCGCAACCACGACATTATGAGCAGCCAGCAGATTAAGTCCCGGCATTGCTTCAACACACTTCTCGATCAGCCTGAAAAAACCCATTAACCATTTTGGTGCAAAATCGGGGATAAATCCTTTTTTATATATCGCCCAACGATACCCCCCGCTCTCAAACGGTCCGGTCATCTCTGTCTGGGGAATCAGACGCTCCTCACCAGTGTCCTGGGGCACCCTCTTCATGATAATCCTCCAGTAGGGGTTCAGTGGGTTGTGGTCCCAAAGAACAATATATCCCCCCTTCTTAACCACGCGTTTCATCTCTTCAATCGTCTGCCTTACCTTCTCTTTTTCAGCCACATGATGGAGCGCAGCCACACAGACAGCCAGATCAAACACCTCGTTGTCAAAAGGCAAGTCGTAAGAGAGCCCTTTGACAGGCTGATACCCGTTGATACCATTTCTCATGGAGAGCATATTTTCTGAGCTGTCCAGACTGACCACGTCAAAACCTCTTTTTATCAGACCCTCTGATATCCTGCCGGTGCCGGAACAGACATCCAGTATCCTGCCGCTCCCCAGAAGGCCGGAAAGAAAGCGCATCCTTTTTCTAAAGTAGTGTTCCTCGACGTGGGCGGGGAGGACCTTATCATAACATTCTGCAACTGAATCGAAATGGTTCATTTTCATTCACCTGACTATTTCAAAAGACCGGCATATTGAACAGATCAGCGAAGATTGCACCAAAAGCAGAAGAGGATTTACCTGAGCAGCACACTCCTGTCATCGCAATGACCGTGTCGTGTAATTGGGGATATGGAGGGGTATATCCCCGCGATTCTTCTGATGCGCTCCCTCTATAAAAAGTTCCTGCGTAACCATCCAATAGTCTAAAAGTTTCTGTTATTATTGCAATCAATCATAAAACTGTCTCCTGCAACTCTTGTCCCGTCTACTCCTGTGGCCGTTGCCCGGAAACATGGGGTTGGGTTTGTGGCCGCACCAGCAAAATTAATATTTATCTCTATTCTATAACTGAAGAGTGCTCCAGTCGCCGGCCGAAAACGGGGCAGCACTGCCTGAATAAGAGGCACATTTGCATCGCGTATCGCCGTCGTTGAACCGGCAGCACCAATACTGCTGGTGGCGGTAGAGCAGACCCCTGCAGCCAAGGGTCGGTAGCAGCCGTTTTCAGCAAAAAACTGCTCTTCCAGCAGCCGCAGGTTTTCAAGATTTGTATAGGCTTCGGTCCTCGATGCACTTTTCTGCTGGCCAATGTAGGCCGGGATGCCAATTGCTGCCAATATGCCAATTATTGCGCAAACAATTAGGAGTTCAATCAGTGTAAGACCCTTTTTATTCATGTTCATCTCCTTACTAATAAATTATTCTGCTGCCATGCTCCTGAATGTATTATACGCCTCTATTGCCTTTTCATCATCGCCTTTTTCTTTATAAAGGAGCGCCAGATTGTAGTAGATATTTCTGCTTCTTTTTATTTTTTGTGCCTTCTCAAATGTTTCTATGGCCTTATCAGGCTGCCCGGCGCGTGCATATAACAGTCCGAGATTGAAGTACGAGGCGGTAACCGTGGGGTACAATCTGACAGCATCGCCATAGAACGTGCCTGCCTTTTCGCTTTCTCCAAGTTTTTCGTACGTTTTCCCGAGCTTGTTCAACAGGCTTAACCTCACCTTGGCAGTATAATCAATACGCAGCGATTCATGATAAAAGTTCGCTGCCAGATTATAATCCTTTTTCTGATAATAAATATCTCCGAGATGCAGAAAAACCTCTGGGTAAAGCAGACCGAGCGACATTGATTTTTCGAAAAGTTCGATTGCTTTACCAAAATCCCCTCTTTTTTTATAGACAATGCCCAGACCGGCATATCCCCTTGGATTGGAGGGCGATTTCGCGATCACATCCTTCCATACATGCTCATCAGAGGCCCATGCCACGTTTCTCTGATAGGTAAAGAACGACAGAGTCATAATCAGGAGCACAATAGCGGCTGGCTTAATTTTTTTCTGAGAGACCATCCAGTCAAACATCGCGGTAGCTGCAAGAAAAAAACCTATGGAGGGAAGATAGAGCCTGTGTTCGACAATAACCTCTTTTATCGGAATAACGGTTGATTCAATCGAAAGTGTCAGGAAGAACCAGATTATGCCAAACGATGCCAGTCTGTATTTCTTAAATAGCACCAGTGCGGATAAAAATAGCAGGATAAGAAAAGAAAAGGAGATTATCACGTCTGCGGAGAAAAATGTTCTGGAAACAGCATAGTCATAGTCGAGATGCTGCCTGATTGGAAGCACGAGAAGCCTTAGATACGTCATTATGACCCTGAACTGGGTATAGAGGTACTCTGACCTCGTAAAAGGGATCCGATCATCTTTTGTCACAGCATCAAAAATCTCGATCAGCTCAGAAGCTGACTTTGTGGGGACAAAGTTAAGTGTGCTTAGGGGAATTATCAGAATGGTCAGGAGCAGCGGCGCAAGATACAGGATTCGTTTTTTCATCCCGTCCCTGTTATCAAAAAAATACGCTTCAGAGAGTGCAAGCGCAACAGGAAGGGTGAAGGCTATCTCCTTTGTCTTCATAGCGCAGACGGTAAAAAACAGAGCTAATACATAATAATAGAGGTGTTTTTGAGCCAAAATCTTGGCCGAGTTAAGAAGCTCAAGACGTGCTTTAAGATAAAAGATGAGCGCAAGCAGATAAAACAAGGTTGCAAAAGAGGTATACCTCTGAACGATATAGCTTACTGCCTGGGTCTGGATCGGATGAGCAACAAAAATGAAGGCTGTTGAAAAAGCGATAAATTGAGATGATACCCGGGTAGCGGACAGGGCAGGCGTCAAAAATATCAGGTTTATAAAATAATAGACCAGTAATGCATTCATTACGTGTATCAGCACATTGGTAACATGGTATCCAAAAGGGATAAGCCCTGCAACTGCATAGTTCAAGGCAAAGCTCAGATTTCCAAGATACCGCGTTTCTGAAAAGCCGGCAAGAGCTTTTCCGAGACTCTTAACAGCAGGGTTATACGTAATGGATACATGATCGTCAAAGACAAATTCACCATTGAGGCTGTTGGAATAGATCACTGTGCCAAGCAGACAGAGTCCAACAAGGGCCAAGAGAGAAAATCCCGATTTAGCGCTGTCCATAAGCGTTAATCCTTGTACTTATGTTTTGGCTGCAAAAAAAACCGGGAAAGCAGAGTATGCTTTCCCGGCGTAACCGATAACGACGCGACAATTTAGTCGGAAGTTATTGACTTGAAATGTATTTCTGTGCCGCCACCATCAAGTGCGGTAAGCTGAATAGCACTTGTAGGAGATGTTTGAGTGCACTGTATGCGACCGTTTTCACCTGCGCCGCCAGGGGTGGTAACGCGGACCGTATTGGCGATCCAGAGATTATTATTGCTGTTCCAAGGCGACTTCAGAGCTTTGGCATTCATTGCATCACGGTAGGTATTACATACACCAGCAGCACTTGAAGCCAATTGCTCGTTTCTAAGGTCTGTTCCGGGTTCTATGGCACCATTGCCATCAGTATCATTTTCTGTCAGTAATGCCTGTGCGCCACCCTTCAATGATGAATTAAGCCATCCCTGAAGCTCAGGCTCGGATGCTGATGCATTCCTGACAACAGCTCCCTTCTTGGACCTTTCCTGCATACCGAGATAGCCCGGTATTGCGATTGCCGCGAGAATACCGATGATCGCGACAACGATCAGGAGCTCGATAAGGGTAAAGCCTTTTTGATTCTTGAGATTGTTCATTCCCTGATACATGATGCTTCCTCCTTCTGTTAACGATTAATAATTATGTGACAAAATGTCACAGCCTGAAACCTGAATCATCTGCTACCTTAACGCTATACAAGATGCAACTGCCATGCCAATTTCCTGATATATAACCTGTTGTTCTCTCAGAGAAAAAACTATATCAATGATCAGAACCAGAGTCAAGTGACATTTTACGTCACTTGATATCGCTGTTTTGTCATTTAATAAATGACCCGCTAAATTTAATCTGAATCAGCAGGAGAATGATAGAATCAGTCATAACCCCCTATGGTATAATGCAACAAAAAACCCTTAGAATTTATGATATATATCGGGCTGGATGCAGGTTCTGTAGCGAGTAAGATCATTGTCCTTGATGAGAGGGGCAATATTGTCCTCAGCATCTATCAGCGTCATAAGGGAAGGCCGCTTCCTGTTTCGCTTCAGCTCCTCAAGAAGGCTGTTGATCAATTTTCAGGTAAAAAGACCTCTCTTTCCCTTACCGGTTCTGCCGGAAGATTAATCGGGACCATACTCGGCATTCCGCCGGTCAACGAAGTGGTTGCCCATGCCTATGCAACGCGGAAACTCTATCCCCGGATCAGAACGATCATCGAACTTGGAGGTGAGGACTCAAAACTTATCTTTCTCGATGAGTATTCCTCTTCAGCAAAGGACTTTGCGATGAACTCGGTCTGTGCAGCAGGCACCGGCTCATTCCTTGACCAGCAGGCAGAACGGCTCAACCTCTGAAACCGCCCAGAATTGCGGGAAGATGCAGTGTCTTTGCGAAATCTGACATGATCCATCTCCAGCAGATCGCAACCCCGGTCAAAGACATTGCAGCCGGCCTCTGTTTTGCCGTTGCCCGCAACTTCAAAGGCTCAATCGCAAAGGGCCGGACCCTTGAGCCGCCCATTTCTTTCCAGGGTGGCGTTGCAGCAAATAAAGGAATGGTAAGGGCCTTCGGAGAGATCTTCAACATTGATAACTTATTCATTCCTGAGGAATTCGCGCTGATGGGCGCCATTGGGGCCGCATGGAAAGATATGGACTCAGCCAGGTTTCATACCTTTGACCTGGCTTTGATAGAAGATTTCATAAATGCCGATACGCCACAGGAAAAAGGATATTCACCCCTAATTGCAGTGGGCGGGGACTTCACGAAAAGACACCTTTCTTCAGAGATTGGTGCTTGGGGATCAGGGATCAGTAAAATGGAAAACACTATTATTACCAAACCCCAGACCCCAGACCCCAACTCCTCAACTAAGGCCTATCTCGGAGTTGATATCGGATCTATCAGCACAAATCTGGCAGTAATCGATGAAAAATGCAATGTAGTAGCCAAACGTTACCTCATGACAGCGGGCAGGCCTATTGAAGCGGTGAAACAGGGGCTTGAAGAGATACGCAGGGAGATCGGAAACAGAATAGCCATATCAGGGGTAGGAACCACCGGCTCTGGCAGGTACATGATTGCCGATTATATCGGTGCCGATATCATTAAAAATGAGATTACCGCCCAGGCAACGGCAGCAGCCTTTATTGACAGGGATGTTGACACCATCTTTGAGATAGGAGGTCAGGACTCGAAATATATATCGCTGAAAAATGGGGTAATTGTCGATTTCGAGATGAATAAGGCTTGCGCTGCAGGAACAGGCTCGTTCATAGAGGAACAGGCAGAGAAGCTGAATATCTCGGTTAAGGGAGAATTTCAGGAGATCGCTTTCTGCGCAAAGAATCCCTGCAGACTCGGTGAGCGCTGCACCGTCTTTATGGAAAACTCGCTTATGGCCAACCTCCAGAAGGGTTTGCCGAAAGAAGATCTGCTTTCGGGTCTTGCGTATTCAATCGTTCAAAACTACATCAACCGTGTTGTCTGTAAGCGTCCCATTGGAGACAGGATCTTTTTTCAGGGCGGGGTCGCCTTTAATAAGGCAGTAGTTGCCGCCTTCGAAAATTATCTTGGTAAAAAGGTCATTGTGCCTGAACATCATGACGTTACCGGTGCCATCGGTATGGCACTGATCGCAAGGGAACATATGAGAAGTCAGAGGCCAGAAGTCAGAAGTCAGGAACAGGACAAAATATTGTACTCATCCAGTCCCCAACCCCCAATTCCCGAAACCAGCTTTAAAGGCTTTGAAGCTTCACAGCGTCCATACGAAATTACTTCCTTTGAATGCAAGGGCTGTTCAAACATCTGCGAGATCAACCGCATTAACGTGCAGGGGGTAAAGGCTCATCTCTATTACGGCGGCAGATGCGAAAAATATGATGCAAGAAAAAAAACCGACAACTCTGATCTGCCTGACCTTTTCGCATTCAGGGATGAGATGCTCTGGCGGGCGCATCTGAAATACAGCACAGCTTATGGGGCAAAGAGTAACGAGCAGAAGAAAGACAGAATTTCGACAGCAACGCCCCACCGCCGATTACCCGTAAAGATCGGTATTCCCTTTATTTTCTATTTCCATGATCTTCTGCCCTATTGGACAACCCTCTTCTGGGAACTCGGTTTCGAGGTTGTAGTTTCCCCCGGGACCAAAAGGAGCATTATTGACCTTGGCAATGAGACCATTCTTGCAGAGACCTGTTTCCCTGTCAAGGCTGCTCACGGCCATATTGCTCATCTGATACAGGAGCGGGTTGATGCTGTTGTCATTCCGAGTTTTATCGATCTGAATGCTGAACCTGATCGGGCAAACGCAGGCCTTGCCTGTCCTTATACCCAAACCATACCCTACCTGGCAAAAACCGCCTTCCCTGATACAACCTTTATCATGCCTGCGGTCAGATTGTCCAGGGGAAGAAACAACCTTAAACAGGAACTCCTGCGAAGCCTGAGGCAGTTCAATATCTCTTCTTCCAAACTGTCTTCGGCCATGGCTGCCGCAGACAAGATGCAGGAATTCTTTGTTCAAACGATTAAAGATAAGGGAAGAGAAGTCCTCGCCGGCCTGAACGAAAAAGCCGTTGTTATCGTCGGCAGGGCATAAAATTCCTTTGACAAGGGCATGAATCTTGATATCCCGAAAAAGATCGGCAATCTCGGCGTACAGACCATTCCGATGGATTTTCTGCCCCTTGAACAACAGGAGATACATAAAGAATGGCCCACTATGTATTGGCGAGCGGGGCAGCGGATTCTCAGCGCAGCCCGGATCATAGCCGTAACCCCTCTCCTTGATGCAATCTATATCGGCAACTTTTCCTGTGGCCCTGACTCTTTTATTTTGAAGTTTTTTGAAGAAGAGATGGCAGGGAAATCCTTTCTTCACCTTGAACTTGATGCGCACAGCGCTGATGCAGGGGCTGTAACGCGGTGTGAAGCTTTTCTCGACAGTATCCGGAACCGTGATTCAGCAGTCATGCCTAAAAAGCGCATAAACCACATTCAGAAGATATCGCCATCTCACATGAGACACGACGCCTCCAGAACTGTCTATATCCCCCATATGTCTGACCATGCCTTTGCGATCGCAGCAGCCTTCTCCTATTGCGGGACAACCGCGGAAGTGCTCCCAGAGTCATCTCAGGAGTCTGTTGATCTTGGCAGGAGATTCGTATCAGGCAAGGAATGTTATCCCTGCGCCGTAACTACAGGGGATATGGTAAAGAAAGCCCTTGAGCCAGGCTTCGATCCGGCAAGATCAGCTTTCTTTATGCCGTCGGGAACAGGCCCGTGCAGGTTCGGTCAGTATAACGTCTTCCAAAGGATGGTGATCCGCGATCTTGGCATGGAAGATCTCCCGGTCATTTCACCAAACCAGAATGAACATTTCTATAAACACCTTGGCCTCGTCGGACAAGGGTATGCAATGAGGATCTGGGAGGGAGTAGTTGCGATAAGCCTTCTCAGGAAATGCCTTCTTGAGACAAGGCCTTATGAAAAGGAAAAGGGAGTAACTGACAATATCTATCAGCAGAATCTGCTGCGACTATGCGGAACACTGAGCGCAAGAACAGGGAATGTTGAGGAAGCGCTTAAAATGGCGCGACAGGAATTTGAGGGCTTATCCGTACAAAAAGAGGAAAGACCCCTCATCGGCATCGTGGGTGAGATATTTGTCCGCTCAAACAGGTTCTCCAATGAAATGCTTGTCAGGAAAATCGAAGCGCTCGGCGCAGAAGCCTATCTCACCCCTGTTGACGAATGGATCAGCTACATTAATCTCATGGGGCTCCGCAAGGTCTTGATTAAAAAAGACCTGTCTGGTATGATTACTCTTCTGTCAAAGAGGTTCTTTCAAAAGAGGGTAGAGCATAGATTGGGAAAGCTTTTTTCAGGCTTTCTGCGCACGTTGCATGAACCTGACACACGTACGATCATGCGAAATGCGCACCCCTATATCCACCCGACCTTTGAGGGCGAGGCCATCCTGAGCATAGGAAAAAGCATTGACCTTGTCAGGAGAGGGGCTTCAGGCATTATCAATGCCATGCCTTTTGGCTGTATGCCGGGCACAATAGTCAATGCACTTCTGCGGGGAGTCAAGAATAACCATAGGATCCCGTGTTTGAGCATTCCCTACGACGGGACAGAGTCCCTGACGACCGAGATACAGCTTGAAGCATTCATTGACCAGGCAAAAGAATTTAGAAATAACCGATAGCACGCAGCATCTGTTTTACCAAGAACCAGGAAAGAAGGAGGTGAGTCTGTGGGAAGCGTTGTCAAGTGGCGTAAAAAGAAGATGAGCAAGCATAAACACAAAAAACTGCTCAGGAAGACCAAGCATCAGAGGAGGAACAAATAATTAGCCCTGTCTGTTCCAAAAGGCCATACCGTATTCTGGACAGTGCATATTTATTCCAGGCGGGATACCTTTATCCCGACAAACGGCATTTCTCTGCCGTACTCGGATAAAAGGATTTTTCCCACCGTTCCTCCTCTGTTTTTCCTGCCAAAAGCACTCACAAGATAAGTCTTTTCTGCCTCGACTTTTATAATACCGATATGCCCGACGATCTCTCGAGAGATCCGTTTTTTCGGGTCCTTGACAAAAAAAACAAGGTCGCCGCTCTGGAGTCTCCCAAGCGCTTTGGGGATCTCCTGTTTTCGTCTCATCGCTACGCGCTTCCTGCCCCTCTCACCCTTGATCATGACGGTTTCTCCAAGCTCTGCCGTGATCTCCCTGCCCCATTTCCCGCTTTCGATCATGTCTTCACCATATCTAAATCGTTCCGTATAGTTACTGACCCTTCCATCTTTAAGAAGCCCCTTGCCATGAAAGCGTTTATCAAGGGCCACGGTTATCGAGTCGGCAGGGTCCTTTCCGAGCGCAAGCTCAACAGACCTGAATACGTGGTACATGCAGTCTACCCGCTCATCAGCAACGACAACATTTTTTCTCACATATTCTCCCAGAGGATCCGGGTCATACGGCAAAGCGATGAACTGCTCAGCCCAAAAGGCTATTCTCTCTCCTGTTGACCAGCCTGCGGTAGTGCGCTGAAGAACCGCGATCTCATCATCCGCCATAAAAGCGGCCGCAAAAGATGGAAGGAAAACCAATAAAATCAGAAGTTTCTTCATGATTCATTATACCCTTTTCAGGAAAAAGACTTTGAAAGGATAGTCTCCGATAGAGTATCATTCATAGATGTTAAAACCATATATGACAACAGGGATCGGAAGCCTTCCTCACCACAGTGCAATTGATGGGTGCAGGCTTGTACTCAGCTCCTTTGATATTCCGTTTTGGCCTCAATTTCCGAAGATATCCTTTAAAGAGTTCATGATACCGCAGTTCTCTGAGGGCATGCCCTTTTTGAAACTTGATCTTGACAAACAACTGATAGGGGTCGAAAAAAACAGCTCCGATGAACTAGAGCGCTTCTACGAAAGCTGCACACCGGAAAGCAGAATCGCGATATCTGAGGATTATGCCCAGGGCCTGCATGCCTTTCTCAGGATGATCAAGGGCAGGAGATTCAACGTCCTGAAGGGGCATGTCACCGGACCGCTCACCTACACGCTCGGGCTGAAAGACGATACCGGGAAGGCCGTCTATTTTGATGAAGAATTCCGCGAGATCTCACTCATGCTCCTGCAGGCAAAAACCCGCTGGCAGGTCGACATGCTGAAGCAGCATGCTGACAGCGTCATTATTTTTATTGACGAGCCGATTCTTTCTGCCCTCGGGAGTTCAAGCTATCTCGGCGTAAACGCTGATGAGGCACTCAGGCTTCTGAAGGAGATGGTCAAAACGATCAAGACTGAAGGAGGGACCGCCGGCATCCACTGCTGCGGAAATGCCGACTGGCCGATGGTAATGAAAAGCGGTGCTGATATCGTGAATTTCGATGCCTATGACTACCTTGACACCCTTGCCCTGTACCCTGAGGAATGCAGAAGCTTTCTTGAAAAGGGCGGGTATTTTGCATGGGGCATTGTGCCGACGTCGGATGCCATATCAGGAGAAAATCCCGACTCTATTCGCGAGAAATTTCAGGCCGGCCTGCGGACCCTTTCGCAGCATATTCCGCAGGATCTTATCCGCTCCCAGCTGCTCCTTACCCCTTCCTGCGGCACGGGCTCAAGAACCATAGAAGAGGCAGTAAAAATATTCCAGCTGCTTATACGATTGAAAGAGGACCTGGCGTGAAGGGCATTTTCATCTCGCTCGAAGGCATTGAAGGTACCGGCAAGTCGACGCAGGCGAGACTGCTGACCGAATATCTGCAGCAGCGTGGACGGATTATAGTCTGCACGGCAGAACCGGGCGGAACCGCCATAAGTCTGAAAATTCGCGAACTCCTTCTTTCTCTTGATAGCAGAGAAATGGACCCTGTAACCGAACTCCTTCTCTATAATGCAGCCCGGGTACAACATATCAGAGAGGTCATTGCTCCTGCACTGGAAAGGGGAGAGGTTGTTATTTCCGATCGTTTCAGCGATTCCACGCTCGCGTACCAGGGATATGGAAGAGCAATAGACCGCCGGATGATAGAGGCCCTTGATGCGATCGCAACCAAAGGCATGAGACCTGACCTGACCCTTCTGCTTGATATCGATGTCGAGACAGGCCTGCAGAGAAACAGGGAGATCAACAAGCGCGACAGACTCGAACTGGAGGATGTTGCCTTCCATAAAAAGGTGCGCGCCGGTTTTCTTGAAATGGCAGCAGGGCAGCCGGACAGGATACGGATCATTGACTGTAGTGGCAGCATTGAATCCATACACAAAAACATAACAGAGACTGTTGACGCTTTTTTGGATCAACATCCGATATAGCTGCGCAGAGAGCAGAATCCGGCAAAATTGTCATGGCATTGAAAGATATCATAGGTCAGAAAAAGGCTGTCAGCATGCTTCAGGGCATCTTAAAGAGAGACCGGCTTGCCGGCGCATATCTTTTCTGTGGAGAATCCGGCATCGGGAAAAAAACAACCGCAGTGAATTTTGCAAAGGCCGTGAACTGTTTGCATGCCGGCGGCAGCTCAACTGAGGAACAGGTCGGTTTTTTGCTGACCCCTGACCCCCAATCCCAAGTCCCTGCTTTTGACGCCTGCGAAGTCTGCGACTCCTGCCTCAAGATCAATGCGGGCACCCACCCTGATGTCGTAACGATTGCGCCTGAAGAACGCATCATCAAGATAGAGGAGGTGCGGGCCATTGAAGAGACCCTGTCCTTCAGACCTTTTGAGGGAAAAAAGAAAACGGTCATTGTAGATGATGCTGACAGCATGAATCTCTCGGCGGCAAACGCCTTTCTTAAAACCCTTGAAGAACCGCCCGAAGACAGCCTTATTATTCTGGTCACATCTCGGCCTGATCGTCTTCCTGCAACCATACGTTCACGGTGCTCGAAGATCTCGTTTCATACGCATTCACTGACTTCCTGCAGAGAGATCCTTAAAGAGAAGATGAACGGCGACGAGGCTGACCTGACACTAAGGCTTTCCCTCGGAAGACCAGGGCTTGCCCTATCCTCAGACGTCAGGGAAGATCGGGATTGGTTTATGGCCCTGCTGGGGGCAATGACCCAGGCCGAAAAAGATGGCTGGGCATCACGGGAAGAGATGGAGAAATGGTTTGACCTTGCCCTGATGTTTATCCGGGATCTTGCCGTGCACAGAATAACCGGGAAGGCCTCGCATCTCATAAACGCGGACCTTGCTGAAACTCTGGGGAAGATAGGAAAATCTGTCGACATACAGGGTATAATACTAATATATAAGGAACTGAGCTTCATAAAGTCGATGCTGCTGTTCAATCTGAACAAATCGCTCACATGGAACTACACCGCATCCCTGCTGAGAAAGGAACTGTATCCATAGTATGCCTGATATTGTCGGAATACGTTTTAAGAGCTGTGGAAAGATCTACGAGTTTGATGCAAACGATCTTGACCTTCGTAAAGGGGACAAGATCGTCATTGATTCAGAGTTCGGTCTGAGCATCGGAGCGGTTGTGGAGCCTCCGCGTCCCCTTGAAAGTTCGCCGAAGGATCTGAAAAAGGTACTCCGTGTCGCCTCAAATGAGGATTTCAAGCAAAAGGCCGACAACGAAAAATTCGAACAGGAAGCAAAGAGCTTCTGTTATGAGCGGGTTATGGCACGGGGATTGCCGATGAAGCTGGTTCGGGCCGAGGCGACACTTGACCGGAAAAGGATTGTTTTTTACTTCACTGCTGACGGAAGAATAGATTTCCGGGAACTTGTCAAAGACCTCGCCGCCAGATTCAAGACGCGCATTGAGATGCGTCAGATCGGCGTAAGAGACAAGGCAAAGCTCGTTGGCGGCTTTGGTCTCTGCGGCCAGGAACTCTGCTGCAAGGCCTTTCTTTCCAATTTTGAACCTATCTCGATAAAAATGGCAAAACAGCAGGACCTTACGCTTAACACGGGAAAACTCTCAGGGGCCTGTGGCAGACTTATGTGCTGCCTTGGATATGAATATCACGAAGGTCAGCAGCCTTTGACCGCCGAAGAGCGTGGGCGCAGGAAGAAGGAACCCATCGCTGAGCCGGCAAAAGTGGTCGAAGAAACCCTGCCTGTCGACAGTGAGATCGCACCCCCTGCAGGGGCCTTTGCGGAAGAGGCAGCAACGCCTTCAGCGGAACAAAAAAGTGAACAACAGCCGGGGAATCCCCATAAGAGAAGACGAAGAAGACGCAACAAAAAGAGACCGCCAAAACCGGAAGCAGGTGCCTGAAGCAAGTGCATAAGAAATTCTATGTTACTACACCGATCTATTATGTAAACGATATCCCCCATATCGGTCATGCATACACGACTATTGCAGCTGATATACTGGCGCGCTATCACAGACTGAAAGGCGATGAGGTGTTCTTCCTCACCGGCACGGACGAGCATGGCCAGAAGGTGGAGAAGGCTGCTGCGGATAAAGACCGTTCTCCCAAAGAACATGCGGACCTCCTTGTTGATAACTTCAAGGCCATATGGAAGAAACTGAATATCACCAATAATGCCTTTATCAGGACAACAGACGCTAACCATATCAAGACCGTGCAGGGCCTCCTCCAGATGCTCTGGGACCGGGGCGAGATCGAGAAACGCTCCTATTCCGGATGGTACTGCACGCCTGATGAGAGGTTCTGGACAGAGAAGGATCTTGTAGGCGGAAACTGTCCTGACTGCAACAGACCTGTTGAGCAGATCCAGGAAGAAAACTATTTCTTCCTGATGTCAAAATATCACGAGAGGCTTGTTGCCTATATCAAGGATCATCCTGACTTTATCCTTCCGGAGACAAGGCGGAATGAAGTACTCGGCTTCCTCAAGAACAACGCCCTTGGAGACCTCTGCATATCAAGGCCGAAACATCGGCTCTCATGGGGCATACCACTTCCCTTCGATGACAGGTTCGTCACCTATGTCTGGTTCGATGCGCTGGTGAACTATTTTTCTGCAACGCGCTATCTTGCACCAGATGCAGATAAGGCACGAACAGGCGATTTCTGGTGGCCTGCTGAGCACCACCTTGTCGGCAAAGATATTCTCACTACTCATGCGGTGTACTGGTCAACCATGCTTATCGCGCTCGGTCTTCCCCTGCCCGGCAATATCTTTGCCCATGGCTGGTGGACAATAGAGGGGAAAAAGATGTCCAAGTCGGTCGGCAATGTTGTTGACCCTCATGACATGGCCGACCGCTACGGCGTGGACGCCTTCAGGTACTTTCTCTTTAAAGAGGTGCCCTTCGGCCTTGACGGTGACTTTTCAGAGCAGGCCCTGGTGAACCGCATCAATACTGATCTTGCAAATGACCTCGGCAATCTCCTGAGCAGGTTCATCACCATGGCGGAGAAATATTTCGGCGGGATGATCGAAAAGCCGCAACCCTTTGGCAAGACAAATTTCGGACTGCAGTGCCGTAATGCTTTTAACAGTGCCCATAATACTGAAATCTGGTCCCGCTGCCAGTTCAATACTATTCTCGATCATATCTGGGACCTGGTGAGAGCATCCAACAATCATGTCGCCCAGACTGAACCATGGAAACTGGCAAAGTCAGATCTGCCCAGGCTCAAGGAGGTCATGTTCGACCTCTGGAACACGCTCAGGCTTGTCGCCCTGTCGATCTATCCTTTTATGCCGGCAACGGCAGACAAGATATGGCAGCAGTTAGGACTGGAATCACTGACCAACGAGACAGGAAAAAGCAGAACGGAAACAGAAGAATTCCCCAGCATCTACGATGTCGAATGGGTGCCGGGCTATACCATAAAAACAGCAAAAGGGGAGCAACTCTTTCCGAGGATAGAAAAGGAAAAAAAGATGACAGAAGAGTTAAAGACAGAAGCAAAGCAGGAAGAGAAGAAGGAAGAAACAAACCTCATCGCCATACAGGATGTTGCAAAGGTCGAACTCAGAATCGGGAAGGTGATAAGCGCCGAGAGAGTGAAAAAATCAGACAAGCTGCTCTGTCTTCAGGTGGACACCGGTGGCATGCGCCAGATCGTGGCAGGCATCGGGAAGGCCTATGCGCCTGAAGACCTTGTAGGCAGAAAGATCGTCGTGGTCACCAATCTCCAGCCCGCAAAGCTGATGGGCGTTGAATCACAGGGCATGCTCCTTGCCGCAACAGGCTCTGACGGCGTACCAATCATTCTCATGCCTGAAAAGGACGTTGAAGAAGGGGCAAAGATCAGGTAATTTCAGCGCGGACCGGTTGGCTTCCGCTGAACTGCAGTCTTGACGATCATTTCGGGAATCTCGAGCTTCTGTCCTTTGCGTTCAAGGGTTATCTTAACCTTAACGGCTGCAGGTATTGTCTCTTTGTCTTTGGGGTCCCATTCGCTGATCCAGGTACCCTGCTTTTCCCCTTCCTTGATTTCGAAGAATTCAAACTCTATTTTTTTTACCTCAGGGTCAAGCAGATAGACTTTACCGTTACTGTCTTCAAACACATCTTCCAGAAAATATATTTTTTCCCGGATCTTCAGCCCTTCATTGTCTGCAAAGATCGAGACCCATTTCAATCCTGCAAGGTCCTCCGGTCCTGCGCCGTGAGTATCAATGCTGGATGTCACAAAACCGACCCTGTCAGACTTGCCGTCGAAGAATATCTTCTTTTCGTCAGGCTTCTTCAAAAAAAAGGGATAGGTACCCCTGATAAGCCACGCAATCCTGTCTTCCAGAATACGCACTTTCTGCGTCACCTCGCTCCGCTCTGTGCCTTTTGACTGTGACATGTATCCAAGCCTCATGGCCGCACCAAGTACAACAAGGATCAGGATCGAGAGGGTTATCGCGATGAGCAGTTCGAGGAGCGTAAAGCCCCGGTTATCCTTCAGGAGCATAGACAGAACGGAGTCCTTTGATGGTCAGGTTTCCGGAAGGAGGCCAGGTGACGGTCACCACGATCTCATAGAGCTTCGCCTTCTTGTCCTCCGATTCTGATTTAATCACCACTTGCCGGCTGACCGTATAGTATTTCTCATATTCTTTTGATCCTGATGCATCAGAAAGATCAGAGAAGCTGTATGCTTCATCGAGCATGGAACGTGCATAGAAAATCGCTTTGGTGATGTCTTCGGCCTTCTTTGTTGAACGCAGAGCACGGGAATAGAGCTGAAACACGGCCACTACCGCAACAGCCATGATCGCGAGAGCGACCATAACCTCCATCAGACTAAAGCCGTTTGATTGAAGACGTGCCGAGGACCTGATTGACCTCAATCGCATATTTCTGCCCTTTTTCATTCTGTATTTCTATCAGGCCTCCGGAGCTGTTCCCCTTGGGGAAAAAGAAGATATCTGCCCCGGTTACGGGATATTTTTTCGGAACGATATGATTCTCTGACGGTTTTGAACCCGGATAATCAAGCCAGTACGTATTCGTCTCCTCGTTGAGCCTGAAAGCGACCTCTGTTCTGTCAAGAATGGCAGCCTCCCTGGCATGCCGTGTCGTCAGGTATATCCTGCGCGCCTCTTCCGTAAAGAGTGCCTTGTCGCGAAATCTCCCGACAGAAACTGCAACAATGGATACGATTATACCGACAATAAAGAGAACAACAAGGAGCTCAAGGAGCGTGAATCCACTCCTATTCCCAACTGTTGACGTCTTTATTTTCACCTTCTCCCCCTGCAGCACCATCAGCACCATAGGAAAACAGGTCATAGTCACCATGTGCCCCTGGTGCCTGGTACTGATAGGGTTTCTGCCAGGGATCGTTCGGCACCCCTTTTTTGAGATAGGAACCGTCCCAGCCCTGTGCACCGGGATTCGTGACCAGCGCATTGAGACCTTCTGAAGTAGTTGGGTATCTGCCGACATCAAGCCGGTAGCTGTCAAGGGCCTGGCCAAGCATCTCTATCTGGGTCCTGGCAGCAGACTGCTTGCCTTTCCCGACCTTGCCAAATATCTGGGGGCCGACAAGGGCTGCCAGCATCCCGAGGATGACCATAACGACCAGCAATTCTATGAGCGTAAAGCCTTTTCTGTTGTTAACGTGACCCTGTTCTTTTCTATTGTTCATATATCCTCCTGCTTTTCAGTATTCTGGCTTCTGATTTCTCTATTCTGTATTCTTGCTACATTGGTATCTCGTTGATGCTGAAGATGCCCATAAGCATGGAAATGACGATCAGGCCTACCACGATGCCCATGAGCAGGATAAGCAGGGGCTCAAAGAGACTCACAAACCGTTTGATAAGGTTCCTGGTGTCTGCCTCGAACCTGTCTGCTATCAAAAGAAATGTCTCCTCTAGTCTTCCTGCCTCTTCACCGACCGCCACCATCTGGTTAAAAATAGCAGGGAAGACGCCACTCTCTCTCAAGGGGACAGAAATACCCTTGCCTTTGCTTACGCCCACTTCCAGCACAATAAGCTTCTTTGCAACAACGTCATTGTCTATGACATCCCGTGAAACCCGTATGGCCTCAAGAATCGGAACACCGCTCTGAAGGAGTGTGCCGAAGGTCCTCGAAAATCTGGCAATGATGAATTTCATGCTCAGCTTTTTCAGCACAGGCACTTTCAGCTTGAGCCCATCGATATAACTCTTGCCCTCTGCAGTCCTTGCATACCCGCGAATCAGAAAAATAATCGCAACGAGCCCGCCCAGGAATGCCCACCAGTAGGCTGCAAACAGGCTGCTCACCTTCATCAGGATCAAGGTAGGCAGGGGAAGTGTCTGCCCCATATCAGAGAATATTTTAGCAAAGTTCGGGATAACAGAGAGCATCAGCACTGACACGGCCAGGCCACCGACAACGGTAAGGAGAATAGGATAGATGAGCGCTGAGGTAATCTCCTTTTTGAAATTGATACTTGTTTCAAGAAAACCTACCAACCGCTTAATGACTACCTCAAGAATCCCGCCTGACTCTCCTGCCTTGATCATATTGATATAAAGCCGTGGAAATATTCTGTGCTTGGCCATGGCACTCGAGAGCGTATTGCCTCTCTGGATGTCAATATAGACTTCCTTGATGATCGCACAGAGCGCCTTCTTCTCAGAGTGCTCTGAAAGCACATAAAGAGCCCTGTCTATGGGCAGTCCTGATTCAAGCAGGTTGCCGAGTTCCTGAGTAAAGATCAGGACATCTTCGTTTGTTATCCTCTGAAACAGGGAGATTTCTTTTGCCTCGCTCACCTTGATACTGAGAGGCACAAGCCCCATGCCCCTGAGCGTTGACTTAAGGGTGTCTTCGTCCGAGGAAGAAATTGTTTCTTTTACTTTTTTCCCGGCGGAATCAATGGCTTCGTAGCTGAAGACAGGCATGAGCCTATCTTATCACGCTGGGCAAAAGACCGTCAAACAAGGGAATCCTGCGAATCTGCTGCTGTCATCTGAAGACGTTATTTATGAATTCTGTTTTTGTTATTGTGGTATTTTTTGGGGAACTTCAGGCTAACGATCATGCAGAAATAAATTTGACGCAACGATAATTTTTCTTTCACAATCTGATAATTGCAGGTTGAACTTGATATATTTGCCGCTTTGTTGTCACAATAGCGCAACGTTCAGGTGCCAAGAGGCATAATAGGGAATCCCGTGAGGAAACAATCCGATCCGGGGACGGTCCCGCCGCTGTAATCCTGATCCCGGCCATGCCGGGATAAACGCCTTTGCTGGTAGTACGCCACTGTTCTGATTATCGGGATGGGAAGGCTGGCAAGGGTCAGGAGAGTCAGAAGACCTGCCTGGATGAAGCAGGGTATAGGTATTAGGGAACAGGTATTAGTAAAAAACTAACACCCGCTCCCCAACCCCCGATCCCTCAGATGCCTTCCCGCGGATGGAAGAAGAGGATGAAGTGAAACAGGGTGCAATCCTCAAGGCAAATTTTCTGCCTTGAGGATTTTTTATTTTATGGAGACGACAATGACACAATTGGAAAGAGCAGCAAATGGCGAAGTTACCGCGGAGATCAGGGCAGTTGCGGATATCGAAGGGTTCGATATTGAAATCATTCGGAGACGGGTTGGAGGCGGAAAGATCGTTATTCCTTCGAACAACAACCGAAGAAAGAGGGTCGTAGGCATAGGAAAGGGGCTCAGGACCAAGGTAAATGCCTCGATCGGCTCATCAACCGAGATCGCGGACATTGCGATGGAAGTTCAAAAGGCAAAAATCGCAGAACAGTACGGCGCTGACACTCTGATGGATCTGAGCGTTGGCGGTGACATAGAAGCGATCAGAAAGGCCGTGCTGGACGAGATCAGCCTCCCCGTAGGTACTGTTCCGCTTTATGAGGCCTTTGCGATTGCGATCGAAAAATACGGCGCGGCTGTCAATATGCCTGCAGAACTGCTCTTTGAGATGATCGAAAAGCAGTGCGCAGAAGGGGTCGGCTTCATGGCGATCCACTGTGGTATTAACAAAAGGACTGTCGAGATGCTCAGGAAGCAACACTACCGGTACGGCGGACTTGTTTCAAAGGGCGGCTCGTACATGGTTGCCTGGATGGAGCATAACAAGAAGGAAAATCCTCTTTACGAACATTTTGACCGCGTTGTCGAAATCATGAAGAGGTATGACGCAGTACTCAGCCTCGGCAACGGATTCCGCGCAGGCGCGATCCATGACGCATCAGACCGGGTACAGATCCAGGAGATGCTGATAAACTGCGAACTTGCAGAGCTCGGCCGTGAACAGGGCTGCCAGACCATGGTAGAAGGCCCGGGCCATATCCCTATCAACGAGATAGAGGCAAATATCATTATGGAAAAGAAGATGAGCGGCGAGTCGCCGTTTTATATGTTAGGCCCGATCACGACCGACATTGCGCCCGGATACGACCATATCACTGCTGCGATTGGGGCAGCTCTTTCCTCTTCCTTTGGCGCTGACTTCATCTGTTATGTTACACCTTCCGAGCATCTCGGCCTGCCGTTTCCTGAAGATGTCAGGGAGGGTGTTATTGCATCGAGGATTGCGGCCCATGTCGGCGACATGATCAAGCTCAAGAACCTGCATCAGGATAAGGAGATGTCAAAGGCAAGGCGGAATATGCAATGGGATAAACAGTTCTCCCTTGCAATCGATCCTGAGCGGGCTAAAGAGATCAAGGCAAAGAGGGGCAATGGCGACGAGCATTCCTGCACCATGTGCGGAAAGTTCTGCGCCAATGATATGCTCCGTGGCATGTTCGAAGCCGACATGGCCGGCTCTGATAAAAAATAATGTCAGAACGCATTAACAGAATTACCTTTGTACTGGGCGGAGCGCGGAGCGGCAAGAGTTCCTTCGCGCTCAATCGCGCCTCAGAACTGCCGGGACAAAAGGTGTATATAGCCACGGCACAGGCATTCGATGCGGAGATGTCCGACCGCATCGCAAAACATAAAGAAGAGCGGGGCAGTGACTGGAATACGGTCGAAGAGCCTTTGAATTTAGCAGAGGTATTAAGAACTGCTTCCTCTACCCATGATGTTGTTCTCGTTGACTGCCTCACTCTCTGGCTCTCTAATCTCATGCTTGCCGATAAAGATCAGGAAAAAGAGATGCAGTTTTTTATCTCATCACTCATTACTCATCACGCATCACGGGTTTTTGTAGTCTCAAATGAAGTCGGTATGGGTATTGTCCCGGACAACGAACTTGCCCGGAGATTCAGGGACATGGCAGGAAGGCTGAATCAGCAAATTGCAGCTGTTGCCGACGAAGTCTATCTCGTGGCTGCAGGAATATCGATAAGGATAAAATAGGGGGATGGATATGCAGGATACTATCAGGAAGATCGAAGCGGTCAGACCGGAATTTTTCGAAGGGGCGCAAAAGAGGCTGGACAATCTCACAAAACCTCCCGGAAGCCTCGGCAGACTTGAGGATCTGGCAAAACAGCTCGTTGCCATTACTGAAAATACCATGCCGGTAATTGACAAAAAAGTGGTATTCACCTTTGCCGGAGATCATGGAATTACTGAGGAGGGAGTGTCTGCATACCCAAAGGAAGTGACCCCTCAGATGGTATTTAATTTCATTAGAGGCGGTGCAGGAATAAACGTTCTTGCCAGACATGCAGGTGCAGAAGTGATTGTCGTAGATGTCGGCGTTGACCATGATTTCGGCAACATCGAAGGGCTCGTGTCGCGGAAGATCATGCGCGGTACAAAAAATATGATGAAGGGTCCGGCCATGACCAAAGATGAAGCGCAGCAGTGCATTCAGGTCGGCATTGATCTCGCCTCAGAATATGCCGGAAAAGGGTACCAACTCTTTGGCACCGGTGATATGGGCATAGGCAATACAACACCTTCCAGTGCAATCGCCTCTGTGATGACCGGCAGGGCAGTTGCCGACGTGACAGGCAGAGGTACTGGCATAACTGATCAGTCCCTGAAGCGGAAGATCGAAGTTATCGAAGAGAGTATAAAATTAAACAGACCTGATTCTTCAGATGCACTTGACGTTCTTGCAAAAGTAGGAGGTGCTGAGATTGGCGGGATTGCCGGCCTGATCCTCGGGGCTGCAGCCCACCGTATTCCTGTTGTTATCGATGGGTTTATCTCTACTGCCGGGGCCATTATTGCATACGGCATTGAGCCTAAGACAAAGGACTATATGATCGCAGGCCACAGTTCTGTCGAGATCGGACATAAGGCCATGCTCGAAAAGCTGGGGCTGGAGCCAATTCTGAATCTGAATCTGAGACTTGGTGAAGGCACAGGCGCTGCACTTGCGATGCATATGATCGAGGCAGGGCTGAGAATATACCGGGAAATGGCCACATTCGGTGAAGCGGGCGTCACCGACGACATTATCAATTAATGAAGAAGATGCTGCTTGCAATACAGTTTCTGACCATAATACCGGTGAAGATAAAAGGCGATGTATCTGAAAAGGACATGGTCGATTCATCCATATTCTTTCCGGTTGCGGGCGCCTGTCAGGGGCTGATGATCACATTGACAGCAGCGGTGATGGTTCGCTTCTTTGATGCAGCGGTTGTATGCGGCCTCATCATGTTAGCGCATATCATATCCAACGGAGGATTTGATCTGGACGGTCTTGCAGATACCGCTGACGGTCTGTCGGTGAAATCTTCAGGCAACGCTGCTTCAGATATCGAAAAGCGTCTGCTGGTTATGAAAGACAGCACGATAGGCGCAGCAGGGGCCACGGCAATAGTAATGTCGCTTATGCTGAAATTTCTGCTTTTGAACAGTCTTTTTCATCTGGTCCCACTGTCGCTTTTTCTTGGGGCCGTATTTATGATGACCGTATTTTCGAAGTGGGTAACAGTCCCTGCAATGCTGCATTGCCGCTCTGCGCGAAAGGATGGACTCGGCAGGATCTTTATCGATAATATCAAGGCTGGGCATCTGATCGGTTCAACGCTTGTTCTGTTTATTCTTTTTGTAGTCTCTTTTTTTTCGGTTCTGCAGGACCGATTCCATGTAGGCTACACGTTTCTTTTTGTTCTTCTCGTTGTATCGCAATATCTTTTATCCATCGCGGCGGTTCAGTTCTTCAGAAAAAGGCTCGGGGGAATGACCGGGGATACGCTCGGCGCACTGAGTGAGGCATCAGAGATAATTTCTTTAATGGTGACATATACATGGTTACGACACTCTATCTCATAAGGCACGGCGAGACAGAAGGCAGCGAGACAAAACGCTATAAGGGCAGCATTGATGTGCCTCTGTCTGAAAACGGCATAAGGCAGGTCGAAAGGACCTCCGTGTTTGTGGCCGCACAGGTGAAAGGCTCCTCTTCTTCAAGGCATATGAGCTATCTAAAAGATATTCATGACACGCAGGCGACTCTGTCAGGGTTTTCTGACAGGTTGAAGGCTGTCTATACATCTGATCTCTGCCGGGCGGTTAAAAGCGGAGAGATCGTTGCTGCTCCTCACGGCATTGTACCTATTGAGGTCACTGAACTCAGGGAACGGAGCTTCGGTATCTGGGAAGGCATGAGCTTTACAGAGATCAAGGAGCAGTATCCTGAGGAGTTTAATGCATGGGCAGACAACCCGCTGAAATATAGCCCTGTGGACGGTGAGAGCACGCTTGCGGTGAAAGAGAGGGTAATAACAGCACTGGATAAGATACTGTCAGGCCATGCCGGTGAATGCATCGCTGTTGTAGCTCACGGCGGCGTCAACAGGATAATCCTCTGTCATGTTCTGGGCATTCCGCTCGAAAACATATTCAGGATAGAACAGGATTATGCAGCTGTAAATGTTATCGAGTTCTGGGACAAGTATCCGGTTGTGAAGCTGATAAATGGCAATGCAAATGACTAAAGCGCTGATGATACAGGGCACGGGTTCAGGGGCAGGTAAGAGCCTTATTGCGGCAGCGTTATGCAGAATCTTTGCCGATGAAGGAGTGAGGGTCGCCCCATTTAAGGCACAGAATATGGCACTTAACTCGTTTATTACCCAGGAGGGCAGCGAGATCGGAAGGGCCCAGGCCCTGCAGGCAGAGGCGGCAAGAGTGGTACCGACTGTCGATATGAACCCGATACTGCTTAAGGCCTCTGGCGAGATGGGCTCCCAGGTGATTATCCATGGCAGGGCGTTTCGATATATGAAGGCGCAGGAATACTATACCTTTAAAAAAGAGGCATGGAAGGCGGTAACTGCATCGTATGAGAAACTTGCCAAGGCTTTCGATCTGATCATTATGGAAGGCGCAGGCAGTCCTGCAGAGATAAATCTTATGGATGTAGACATTGTGAATATGTCTGCTGCAAAAATGGCAAGAGCGCCTGTGCTGCTTGTCGGCGATATCGATAAGGGCGGGGTCTTTGCATCGCTTTACGGCACCGTGAAACTATTAGGCAGAGACAGCAGGCATATCAAGGGATTTATTATCAACAAGTTCCGTGGCGATATGGAGATTCTTCGACCCGGACTCCAGATGATACAGGACAGGACAGGGAAACCGGTTATCGGTGTGCTTCCCTATGTCCATGATCTGGGTCTGCCTGAAGAAGACGGCATGGCCCTGTCGCAAGGTTCAAGGAGCAGGGACCATGGCTCAAAAGAGATCCGAATAGTCATAGTCAGGCTGAAATATATCTCCAACTTCACAGACTTTGACCCGCTTGCTCAGGAACCTGATGTGGAACTCGTTTATTCCACCAATCCTGCTGAGATCGAAAATGCAGATATGGTTATTGTCCCCGGATCAAAAAATACCGTAAAGGATCTGCTGCTTCTGAGAAAGCAGGGCCTTGATAAAAGCATCAGCAGGGCTTTTGCAAAAGGCATTGAAATTATGGGTATGTGCGGAGGATATCAAATGTTAGGCAGCAGAATCCTCGATCCGCACCATGCAGAGAGTTCACATCCTGAAGTGGAAGGCCTTGGGCTTCTGAATATTGAGACTATTTTTGAAAATGAGAAGATTACCTGTCAGGTCGAGGCGGAAGAGGCAGGTATTAGGGATTGTGGATCAGGGATCGGAAATAGTGCCAACCCCCAAAACCAAATCCCTAATCCCCGCCTTTCTGGCTATGAGATACATATGGGCAGGAGCACTGGTGATATCGGGCTGTTCAGAATCAGGAGATTGTCTTCAGACTTATCACCCATCACCCATCACTCATCACGAATTCTGGACGGTTCAGTCAATAAAAACTGCTGGGGCACTTATCTGCACGGCATCTTTGACAACAACACATTCCGGCGTGATCTGCTTAACCGGATCAGGGAAAAGAAAGGCCTGCCTGTTCTGCCTGTTACGGTCGACTATACAGGAATGAAGGAAAAGGCATTGGACAATCTTGCTGCCATGGTAAAAAAGAATATCGACATGGAATTCCTCAGGAGGATCTTAACCCTGTGATCGGACCTCTCGAACTTATTCTGGCATTTATTCTGGACCTCGCCATAGGCGACCCGAGATGGCTGCCCCATCCTGTCAGGATCATCGGGAAGGCGATTTTGTATATGGAAGACCTTCTCAGATCTTTCTTTTCTGGAAGCAGGGAAAAGGCCGGAGGTGTCATCCTCATTCTTTTGATTGTACTTCCGTCTGCCCTTTTGACGTATCTGCTTTGTATTATGTTGAGAGAGGCGACATCAGGATTTCTTCTGATCATGAGCGAGGCACTCCTGATATATCTGGTCGGAACAACGATTGCCCTTCGGGAACTTGTTTCGTCAGCAAAACAGGTAATCGACTCGATAAAGGCCGGCATGCTTGATGATGCCAGACAACATCTGAGCATGATCGTTGGACGGGATACGGCGGAACTCTCTGAAGATGGAGTGCTGCGGGCAACAATCGAGACGCTTGCTGAAAACCTCTCTGACGGCGTAATCGCACCAGTTTTCTATCTCGCTATTGGCGGTCTGCCTCTTGCGATTGCATACAAGGCGATCAACACTTTAGACTCTATGGTCGGATACAAGAATGAAAAATATTTTCGTTTTGGCTGGGCGGCTGCAAGGCTCGACGATATCGCCAATTATATCCCTTCCCGATTGTCCGGATTGCTCGTCGTAATATCGTCATGTATTATTCAGAGGTCTTTTTCTGCGGCCCGTTATGCAATGAACATCATGTTCCGTGACAGCAGGAACCATACGAGCCCAAACAGCGGAGTACCTGAAGCTGCAATGGCAGGGGCACTTGGTATCAGGCTCGGGGGACCTTCAACGTATGGAGGTGTGGTAATCGCAAAGCCCTATATCGGTGATATCAGAAATATAGACTATCTTTCAGCCGCAAGGAAGACCGGCTCTATTGTTATTGTGGCTTCTGGGTTATCGGTAATCGCTGCTGCGGTCATACTCGAACTAGTGAGAACTTCGCGATGACAGGGCACGGCGGCAATATCCATAAGGCTTCGCAGATGTCTGGCCTGCCACTGAAACAAATTCTTGATTTCAGCGCATCCATTAATCCTCTTGGAGTGCCGAAGACTGCAATTGCGGCAATAAGAAAAGCAATAAGTCTTCTGCCACACTATCCTGAACCTTTTGCTGAGTCACTTGCCTCCTCTATTGCGCGGTATTATGGCGTTTCAGCCGAATCTGTGGTCTGCGGCAACGGCAGCACTGAACTCATATATCTGATCCCGCGGGTACTCAAACCGAAAAGGGTGCTGGTTACATCTCCCTCCTTTTCTGAGTATGAAAGGTCCTGCAGTAGTATTCGGAAGACAGACATCAGAAGGCTTAAGCTGGAACCCGAAAATAACTTTGATATAGCTTCTGAGGCATTTATTAGGTCGATGAAAGGTTGCGATCTGGCATTTCTCTGTAATCCGAACAATCCTACAGGAAGACTTTTAAAGAAAAAAGACGTTCTGAAGATCGCAAACGCAGCCAAGGATCTTGGATGTTATCTTGTTGTTGATGAAGCCTTTATGGATTTCTGTCCGGATGAAACGGTCATAAAGCATGTCAGCCGGAATCCGTATCTGATTGTGCTCAGGTCCATGACCAAGTTCTATGCGCTTGCCGGACTCAGGCTCGGGTTTGGAATATTTCCGCTCAAGGTGGCCCAGAGAATGAAGATGCAGAAAGAGCCATGGACAGTAAACTGTATTGCTGATGCTGTCGGCAGGGCTGTGCTCGAAGATACGGGGTGTCGGACAAAATCACTTGATATGATGCGTCGTGAAAAAAAGTATCTCGAAGAGGGCCTCGACAGACTGGCTATTAAATATATTCGTTCAAGCGCAAACTATTATCTGATCAAGATGAAAGATGCGCAGAAGGTTATTCATGCCCTCTCAAAGAAGGGTATCCTTTTAAGGGACTGCTCCAACTTCGATGGCCTCGGCGAAACATACCTTAGAATTGCGGTCCGTTCAAGAAAAGAAAATCGAATCCTGTTAAAGGAGTTGTCGAAATTATGTCCGGCATCGTAGTAGCAGGCACACACAGCGGTTGCGGCAAGACGACCGTAACACTCGGGTTGATGGCTGCCTTGAGGGAAAAGGGACTTATTGTCCAGCCATTCAAGTCAGGACCTGACTTTATCGATGCCGGTCTTCATCGGCTTGTAACTGACAGGCCTTCGAGGAACCTTGACCTCTGGATGTGCGGAGAAAATTATGTCAGAAACTGTTTTGTAAGGCATTCGCTTGATGCAGATATCTCGGTGGTCGAAGGAGTGATGGGGCTCTATGATGGTACCTTGAGCACTGCAGCGCTTGCCGGCTGTCTCGGGATTCCTGTTGTTCTTGTTGTCGATGCCTATGGCATGGCAGAGACAGCAGGGGCGATTGTGAAAGGGATGATCGATTTCAGCCCCCTCCTCTCTCCCCTCCTTGCCAAGGGACCAGAAGTAGGTGCTTTTAAGCAGGGGATGGGGGAGGTGAAGTCGCCACTTAATTTTGCCGGCGTTATCTTTAACCGTGTTGCATCAGAAAATCACTTTAAGCGGCTTAAGGAGAGTATTATAGATATGCCGGTGCTCGGCTATCTGCCGAGGGACCTGAACTTTGAAATACCCCACAGACACCTTGGTTTAACAACAGCTGAGGATAATCCTATTGCAAAGGAAAACATCGACAGACTTACCGATGCGGTCATAGGACAGATTGACGTTGATCGTATAATAAAGAGCGCGTCCAGGCTCAGAGGTCAAGGCCCGGGGCTGTCAGATAGCGAGGACCAATCCCCTGTGACTTGCCGTATTGCTGTTGCCCGAGACAGGGCCTTCTGCTTTTATTATGAGGATAATCTCGATCTGCTGAGAGAGGCGGGTGCTGAGCTGGTCTTCTTCAGCGCTCTTGAGGACACTCAGCTGCCAGTCAAAATTGATGGTATTTATATCGGCGGCGGATATCCTGAACTGCATGCGGAACAGCTATCCCGAAACAGTTCCATGCTCATGGCAATCAGGAATTTTGCGGAATCGGGCAGAACGATATATGCGGAATGCGGCGGGCTGATGTATCTGTCTAAAGGAATATGGAAAACCGAACATGAGAGATATAAGATGGCCGGGGTTTTCCCCTTTGAGACGGTAATGAAAAAAGGCAGGTCGCGCCTTGGGTATCGTGAGATAGGTCTGACCAGAGACTGCCTTCTCGGCAGCAGTAATGAAGTTGCAAGGGGGCATGAATTCCACTATTCTGAGATTATGGATGGGCAGGATCAGGGGGTGGCACGCTCCTATTCTGTAAAGAATGGATCAGGAGATATACTTTCGGCTGCAGGGTTTACGTATAAGAGAACCCTCGCCAGCTACATCCACCTTCACTTCGGAAGCAATCAGGCTATAGCAAAGGCATTTATCAATTCTTGCAGGGATGAAAGGTAATAAGATGGAACATATCATACTTATCGGACACGGAAGCCCAAAAAAAGAGGCAAACAACATAGATATTGTCGGCAGGCTGCTGCATAACACGATCCACCCTGATTGTTCATCCACGTGCGTGCGGTCAGCATATCTCGAATTTGGAAAGCCCGACATCATGACTGCAATCCGGCAGAGCGTTGAGGATGGAGCAACAAGGATCATAGCCCATCCCTACTTTCTGAGTTCAGGCATGCATGTTACAAAGGACATCCCCGGAATAATTGACGAAGCGCGCAGCAGGTTCCCTGATCTGGACCTGGTCTATACGGAGCCTCTTGGGGTACATGACAAACTTGTAGAGATTGTCATGGAGCGCATACAAAGCGCAAAGTTCGCAGTTCCTCTGGATATTGAAAAGAGGAGTTTCGAGATAATTTCTGAAGAAACTGACCTGAGCGGTCTTCCCGCAGAGCAGGTGCCGATAATAAAGAGAGTGATACATTCAACTGCTGATTTTGAATTTAAAAATACACTTACGTTCCACCCGGAAGCAATAAAGGCCGGCATAGAGGCGATCAGGGCAGGCAGGAATATCCTGACCGATATCGAGATGGTGAAGGCCGGGATCAATAAGAAACTGATGAGTAAGTGGGGCGGGAAAGTGATCTGTAGTATTGCGGATGAAGAGGTTGCAAGGATATCTGAGGAGACCGGAAAGACCCGCTCGGAAATTGCTATGGAAAAGGGGCTGGCTGAGAATATCGGAATTATTGCCATCGGAAATGCTCCGACCGCATTATTGAAGATCATTGAACTGTTTAATTCCCCCCTTGCCCCTCGCCCCCTGCCTCTTGTTGTTGGGGTGCCTGTTGGCTTTGTAAAGGCCCTTGAGTCAAAGGCGCTCCTTGCAACCCAGCAGTTTCCATTCATAACGAATTTAAGCAGAAAGGGCGGCACGCCGGTTGCGGTCGCAATCGTAAATGCATTATTGAAGATGGCGGAAGAATAATGAATAACAGATTTGCGGTTTTGCTCTTCACGCTTTTCCCTTTACTGCTGGCTGCCTCTTCCGCTCATGCCATGCATATCTCAGAGGGCATACTGCCTTTTAACTGGGCATTACTCTGGTCGCTTGTCGCAGTTCCGTTTGTGGCATGGGGGCTTTATAAACTCAAAAAAGAGTCATCTATTGACCTGTCATTCAAACCGCTTGTAGGTCTGATGGCTGCGGTTGTATTTATCATCTCCTGCCTGCCGATTCCGGTTCCGACAGCCGGGACATGTTCCCATCCTTGCGGCACAGGCATCGCAGGCATACTTGTCGGTCCAGCGATCAGCATATTGATTACCGCTGTCGCCCTCCTGATACAGGCCCTTTTCCTTGCGCACGGAGGATTGAGTACGTGGGGTGCGGATATTGTCTCAATGGGGGTGATGGGCTCTTGTACCGGTTTTTTGACATTCAAGCTCTTGCGCACAATAAAAATTAATATTGCCGTCTCCGGTTTTATTGCCGGTCTTCTTGCTGACTGGGTAACGTACATGACAACTGCAGCCGAGCTTGCATCAGGCATCAGGGGAGAGGACGCCTTTATGCCCCTCTTCCTGAAAATCCTGATCGCCTTTATCCCGACACAGCTTCCTCTTGGAATACTTGAAGGTGCAATGACAGCCGGCATGGTTGTGCTTCTCTATAAGAAGAGGCCTGATTTGCTGGTAAAGATGCGAGTCCTGAAGCCTGAAGAGGTGACAGGATGAGAGTTCAAGGTTCAAAGTTCAAAGTTCTATGCTTCATGGGAGTTCTGCTGCTCGTCACCCTTTATTCCTCACTCGTTATGGCCGCTGAAAAATGGTCAGGCGTGGACGAATCGGTCATAGAAAAATATGCAAAGGACCATGGCAGGGAAGCAAGGGAGCCGTTGATCAATACGGATCAGGGGGACCTGTTGCTGTTTGTATTTCTTCTTGCAGGCACTGTCGGCGGTTTTGCTGCAGGGTATTACTGGAGAACGTTACTGGATCAAAAGAAGATGAGCAATGGGTCTAACGATAAGGAGAAAAAAGAGAGTAATGCAACTCTTCTCTGAAGGCATCCAAACAGAACATGGTCTTTCAGGCATTGATGCCAGGGTGAAGCTTGTCTTCGCCCTGATTCTGCTCGGACTGGTCCTCAGCTATAAGGGTTTTATCTTCCCGGTTATTGTTCTGTCGGGTTGTCTGGCCGGTTGCATGCATATCAGGGTACCTCTTAAAATATTTCTGCTGAGGTTTTCAGAGCCCCTGTTCATCATCATAATGCTGGTGCTGCTGAAGTTCTTCTTCTCAGGCAGTGACGTCATGTTTTTGATAAAGGTTTCAGGCATCTCTATAACCGGGCATGCAGACGGATTAAAGGAGGGACTGACGATCGCCTGCAGAATTCTTGGTGCTGTGTCCGTACTCGCGCTGCTCGGTTTCTCTACACCGTTTACTGCGCTCATGTCTGCACTTTCATGGTTGAGAGTGCCGAAGGGTTTCGTAGAGATCCTGATGTTTGCATACCGCTATATATTCGTAATCTTCGAGGATGCCCAGGTTATCTATAATGCACAGCGAAACCGGCTTGGATATGCCGGGCTGAGGCGGGGGCTTGGATCTTTTGGTACTCTGGCCGGTTCGCTTGTTCTGAAGGCCTTTGACCGGAGTCATGCCATAACTGTCTCGATGATTCAGCGCGGATATGACGGGGATATGCCGATGCTGAAGCATAAACCTTTCAGGGCATGGGAAGTCTCAGGAGCAGTAGTGATTGTATCGCTCATGGGAGTGGCATGGAAACTTCTGTAAGGCTGGACCTCAATATCAGGTCCTTTAAATATCCGGATAATACGGTTGCCCTGTCTGACATACAGATCAGCATAAAGAGTGGGGAATTTACCGGGCTGTTAGGCTCTAACGGTTCCGGCAAGACTACTCTGCTGAAAGTCATGGACGGTCTGCTGAAGGATTTCGATGGCAGTGTTCTGCTTGACGGCACTGAGATCAGGAGGCTTTCGCCAAAGGAAATATATCGGAAGATCGGTCTTATTTTTCAGAATCCTGATGAGCAGCTCTTTGCACCCACAGTATTTGAGGATGTTGCATTCGGCCCCCTGAATATGGGCTTTTCAGAGGATGAGACTTCCGAGCGTGTTTTAGGAGCTTTACGCGATGTTGATATGGAACACTATGCGCAGAAGTCGATCCATAATCTCAGCTTTGGACAGAAAAAGAGGATATGTATTGCAGGTCTTCTTGCAATGGGACATGAGATACTCCTGATGGACGAACCGACAGCAGGGCTTGATCCGATGGGAGAGTACAGGATGATGAAGCTTCTTACCGAACTGAACAGGAAGAAGGGGGTTACGATCGTGATGGCAACGCACAGCGTTGACCTTGTCCCTGTCTTTCTTGACAGGCTGTACATTTTGAGCAAAGGGAAAATTGTACGCGGCGGGTCCCCAGAGGAGGTTTTTACGGCACCCAAGGATATGGAGCAGGTCAAACTCAGGCTGCCTCATATTGCAGAGATGATTTATAAGCTAAAACATGAGGACAAGATCGGGTTTGGAAAGATACCTCTTACTGTTGGTGAGGCAAGAAGGGCAATATTGAAGATAATGGAAGATGTGAAGGTAGGCTGAATATGCGCAGGGGATATATCCAGGTATATACAGGAAACGGCAAAGGCAAAACAACTGCGGCCCTGGGGCTTTCTCTGCGGGCTGCAGGAGCAGGATTGAGAGTATTTGTTATGCAGTTCATCAAAAAAAGCAGGTGCAGCGAACATAAGGCGCTTGAGCGTTTTAACGATCTTATCACCATAAAGCAGTCAGGTAAGGGTTTTATCCTGAATAGGAAAGCGAACGCATCTGACATTGATGCAGCCAGACACGGGCTTGACGAGGCAAAGATGATCATGCAGTCGCGCGATTATGATCTGATTATTTTGGATGAAGCAAATGTTGCGGTCAGCCGGGGCCTTATCAGTGCCGAGGATCTGATTGAAGTTATGGATATGAAGCCTGTGAATGTCGAGCTGGTAATAACCGGCAGATATGCGGATGAGAAGATCATCGCAAAGGCCGACCTTGTTACCGAAATGAAAACGGAAGTTGAAATTCCTTTTCCTGATGGAAGCAGGCATGCGTTCAGCGTTCAGCGTTCAGCGTTCAGTGTTCAGGACGGGAAGCGGATTGCTGAGGCATCAGTAATCAAAGATGCAGGAGACGACCCTGATATTACCAACGGGGCAGAGATAGTGGCGGAAGTGAGATTGATGACCCTCACCCACCCCTCTCCGCACTCAGGCGGATTCGCCGAGGAGAAAAGGGGAGAGGGTGAACAACTTTCCTCTGTTATCCTCAAAGGCGGAAGAGGTGTTGGAACCGTAACGAAGCCAGGACTTGCTGTCCCTGTCGGAGAACCTGCCATAAATCCTGTGCCGCGAAGAATGATCAGGGAAGCCGTAGGAGAGGCTCTTGATAAATATCTATTGCCTGACGGTCAGGCAATAGAGGTTACTATCACTGTTCCAGACGGAGAGGAACTGGCAACAAAGACGCTCAATATGAGGCTTGGCATTATCGGAGGCATTTCGATTCTTGGAACTTCAGGTATTGTGAGGCCTCTTTCCGCAGAGGCCTGGACAGCAAGCATTACGGCAGCTATGGATGTCGCAAAGGCAATGAAATGTGAAGAAGTGGTGCTCTCTGCCGGAAGGGTATCGGAGAAAGCGCATATGAAAAGATACGGCCTGCCGGTTGAGTCATATGTGATGATGGGAGACTATGTTGAGTTTTCCCTCATCGATGCAAAAAAGCACGATTTCAGGAAGATTCATATAAGCGCTCATTGGGCAAAAATGCTGAAGATTGCCATGGGCATTCCGCAGACGCATGTGAGACATGGCGCAATTGATCTTGGGCAGGCTGTTCTTTTTTTGAATAAACTGATCCCCGGACTTTTAGATCCGACTTACGATTTCAATACTGCACGTGAAATCTATGATCTCATTAACTTAAAACGTGGAGCCCGGAGCCCGGAACTTTTTCTAAGGGTCTGCGCAAAAGCAAAGGAATATGCCGAAAAGATTGCTGCGGGCATTCCGGTTATCGCGCATCTTGTATCATACGAAGGGGGGATAATTGCAGAGAGTGAATAAGGTATATGTCATCGGAATAGGCTACCGGCCACTAAATGCAAGGGCAAGGGAATTAATTTTGACCGCAGGGATTATACTTGCATCGAAGAGACTCTATGAGGTTTTTCAAAAATACGCGGAGTTTGATGCAGTCAAGGACAATATAAGGGTGATCAACAAGGTTGATGAAACTATTTCATTTCTTCACTCATCACTCATCACCCATCTCTCATCACAGCCTCTCGTCCTGCTTGCATCAGGCGATCCGAACTTCTTCGGCATCGGAAGGAAGGTCCTTGAAGAATTCGGTCATGATAAGGTCGAGATACTGCCTGATCTTTCGAGTATTCAACTTGCCTTTGCCCGGATCAAGGAGCCATGGGACAATGCGTTTTTGATCAGCCTGCACGGCGGCCCTGATCCGGAGAAAAGAAGAAGACTGCCTTTTGAACTAATAGATCTGCCAATGCTGGTTAAGAAACATCAGAAGCTTGCGATACTTACTGACAGGGAAAATAATCCTTCATTGATTGCCAGGTGTCTTATTGCGGATCACGCAGTTACTATATATGTCTGTGAAAGATTGGGATATCCTGATGAAAAGGTCAGCAGCGGAACGCCTGAAGTGATTGCAGAAATGTCTTTCAGCGAACCAAATGTTGTAGTAGTCATAAAAGAGCCTGAACTGGCAGAAACATCGTGCCCGCCCTTCGGACTGAAGGAAAATGATATCGTTCATTCAAGGGGCCTCATAACAAAGGATGAGGTCAGGGCTGTATCGATCCACAAGTTACGGCTTCCGCAAAAGGGCGTATTCTGGGACATAGGTGCAGGATCAGGATCAGTCTCGATCGAGATCGCAAGGCTCTATCCTGAATTATCGATTTATTCAATTGAGAAAGACGTGGAGCAGATCGGAAATATCAGGGAGAATGTTGCGCGTTTTAAAGTATCCAATATTGAGATCATATCGGGTCAGGCCCCGGATGTATTACGTGAGCTGCCTGCCCCTGACCGGGTATTCATCGGCGGCAGCAGCGGACATATGAGTGATATAGCGGACCTGCTCAACAAAACCATGACAAAGGGCGTAATCGTGATAAATGCCACTACCATCGAAACCCTTGGCGAAGCAATGAAAACCCTTGCCACCAATGGTTTTGAATCTGATGTTTCAGAGATATCTGTATCCCGCTCCAAAAAAGCCGGCAGCAAACAACATATGAGCGCACTGAATCCTGTCTTTATAGTCAAAGGAGAAAAAAAGTAGATGCCTGGAAAACTTACTGTGATAGGTGTAGGCCCCGGAGATCCTGAACTTCTGACCTTAAAGGGGCTGAGGATACTGAAGGCTGCCAGCTGTATTTTTGTGCCAAAGGGACGTGAGGAGGGAAGCAGTCTGGCATTGTCAATAGTCAGCAATCTGTTGGACCTTTCCGGCAAGGAGATTGTCGAGGCCTATTTCCCGATGCAGAAGACGAGGGGTTCTGCAGAGCCGGGTGATCTTGATGCCCAGTGGCAAAAGACTGTTGATAACGTAACGAGCAGACTCGACAGCAATATCGATGTTGTTTTTATCACCATCGGCGATCCTACCGTTTACAGCACCTTTTACTATCTGCATGAAAGACTGCTCAACCTGAACCCTGATATCAAAATTGAGATTGTCCCTGGTGTCTCGTCCATTATGGCCTCAGCTGCGCGGGCTGGTATCTATCTTGGGATTGCTGATGAACGGATTGCGGTGCTGCCTGCAAATTATATGTCAGACCTCAGTGATACGCTTCTGAAGTTCGACACGGTTGTGCTTATGAAGGTGAACAAGGTTTTTAATCAGATCAGGCAAAAACTTGATGAAATGCAGCTGACAGACAAGGCCGCCTATATCGTGCGGACAGGAATGGAAGACGAAAAGATATTCCGTAGCCTGAAAGACGTAACAGATATTGACCTCAACTATTTTTCGATGGTGATCGTAAAAAATGAAAAAAACAAATAACAAATCTGATCTATCTTCCTCTATTAATCATCCGCAGGTTTACTTTGTGGGAGCTGGCCCTGGAGACCCCGAACTTCTGACAGTTAAGGGGCAGAAACTCCTCAGAAAGGCGGATGTTGTGATCTATGCCGGAAGCCTCGTGAATCCCGCGCTTTTGAAAAATCTGAAGGCCAAGATCTATGATTCTGCCTCAATGGATCTCGATAAAATCATCGGCGTTATCAGAAAAGCGGTTAAGCAGGGCAAACGTGTGGTTAGACTGCATACCGGCGACACCTCATTTTACAGCGCTATAACTGAGCAGATAGAGCATCTGCAGGAATCTGGCATCAGCTTCGAAGTTGTGCCCGGTGTATCTTCTGCACTCGCTGGTTCTGCGGCGATCGGGCAGGAACTCACCATACCGGAGATCAGCCAGACCGTTATATTTACGAGACTTGAGGGCAGGACACCTGTACCAAAAAAGGAACAGCTCTCCGGACTTGCAAAGCATCAGGCAACCCTTGTTATTTTTCTGAGTGTTGGCATGATTACGAAGGTAGTCTCTGAATTGCTGGAAGGTTATCCAAAAAACACCCCGGTAGTAGTTATCGAAAAGGCCTCATGGCCCCAGCAGAAGATTGTCAGGGGCACGCTGAAGACCATTGCAGGACTTGTCGAGGAGGCAGGCATCAAAAAGACGGCATTGATATATGTCGGGAAGGCGCTTTTCGCCTCTGAGCGGGCAATGGGAAAAGAGTCGAAGCTCTATCATAAGGATTTCAGACATGAGTTCAGGAAGTAGGAAAAACGCTGAAGCAGGCAATGTCGCGATCTTTTATATAACTGACAGCGGCAGACGACTTGCAGAAAAGCTCGCAGGTCATTACCCGTTAGCAGATATCAGAAAATATAGTTCAAGGTTTTCATCTCAATTCTGGAGGAAGAACAGTACGCTTGTTTTTATTATGGCAACAGGCATTGTAATAAGGACAATTGCTCCTTATATGAAGGATAAGAAGACTGATCCTGCTGTCGTTGTTATGGATGAAAAGGGACAGTATGTAATAAGTCTGTTGTCCGGCCATCTTGGTGGAGCTAATGAAAAGGCAAAAGAGATAGCAGCTTTCCTCGGAGGTGAGGCAGTCATTACAACAGCATCTGATCTGAATAATCTTCCCTCATTAGATCTCTGGGCCGAGGCTAATGATTTTGCGATCGAAAACTGGGACATGCTTTCGAAGGCTGCAACGAAGCTGCTGAATAAGGGGAGTATTTCGGTTTTTTCTGAGGCAGAAGTTGATCTGCCGCAGGCATTTTTACATACAGAAGATCCAGCGGCTGCTGATATGATTATCTCTCATGTTTTGTTTGCGGCAGACAGAAAGAGGCAGGCGCTCTATGTAAGGCCAAAGGATCTTGTTGTCGGTATTGGATGCAACAGCGGCACCTCAGCACTGGAGATTGAATCTGCGGTCAGAAAAGCGCTTGCTGAACATACCCTGAGCTTTTTTTCTCTTCATTCAATTGCCACGATCGATATAAAAAAGAATGAACCGGGGTTGATCTTATTTGCGGAGAAGTACAGACTTGATCTTCGCATTTTTAGTGCTGATGCTTTGAATGCTGTTAAAGACATCGCTTTTTCACCTGCTGCAAAAAAAGCTACGGGCGCACAGGCTGTTGCTGAGCCTTCTGCTTTCCTTGCAGCCGGAGGAGGCCAATTGCTTATTCATAAACAGAAGATCGGTAATGTTACTGTGGCTGTCGCAAAGAAAATGTCAGGAAGGAATAAAATGAAATTCGGCAAGATATTTATTGTTGGTACCGGTCCAGGCAGTATTGATCACATAACTCCTTATGCACAGAACGCGATTAAGAATTCTGATGCAATTGTGGGCTACGGGACATACCTTGATCTTATTCAGGATCTGATAAGCGAGAAAAAGGTCGTAGCTACCGGCATGACTCAGGAGATTGACCGCTGCAGGAAAGCTATAGAACTTACTGCTGAGGGGAAGACGGTTGCGGTTATCAGCGGAGGTGACCCCGGAATATATGCAATGGCAGGCCTTGTGCTTGAGCTCCTGAAGAACCGGAGTTCGGAATCCGGAACCCGGAACCCGGAAATTGAGGTGATCCCCGGCATATCTGCGCTTAATGCCTGTGCATCGCGTCTTGGTGCTCCACTGATGCATGACTTTGCCTCAATAAGCCTTTCTGACAGGCTGACTTTATGGGAGACTATAGAGAGGAGACTTGACGCCGCTGCAATGGCTGATTTCGTGATTGCACTCTATAATCCAAAGAGCAAAGGGCGGACTGAGCATATCAGCAGGGCACACCAGATCATCATGCATCATCGTCACCCTGCGACTCCTGTTGGTATTGTAAAGGCAGCAATGAGGGATAATGAGTCGGTAGTCATTACTGATCTTGAACATATGCTTGAGCATGACATCGATATGCAGACTACGGTAATTATTGGAAACTCAAAGACACTGACATGGAATAATCTGATGATTACGCCGCGAGGATATGAGAAGAAAAACCAGTTTCGAACCAATGAGTAGACACAAATTGCAACAAAGCAGCGCAGCGCTTTTATGGGACGATTCTTTTCTCTGGGGAGTTATGGCACTGAAGTCCCTGCGAAAAGCCGGCCTTGCTTTTGACCTTATTCGGGCTGATGAAATTAAGGAAGGTTATCTTGGCAGGTATTCTCTGCTTTTTGTTCCTGGCGGATGGTCATCAAACAAATTGAAGGCATTGGGAGAGACAGGTATTGAGGCAGTTAAGAGTTTTGTTCATGACGGAGGGAGTTATCTCGGCTTCTGCGGTGGAGCAGGGCTGGCAACGCTTGATGGTATCGGCCTTCTTAAGATCAGACGAAAACCTACAAGGGATCGAATCCCAAGCTTTAGCGGAAGAATTAGGTTGAATGCCTCTGATCACCCTGTTTTTCAGCATATCGATTCACCCATATTTCATGCCTGGTGGCCTCCACAGTTCACCATTGAAGACAATTCTATAAACGTCATCGCCTCATATATGGCACCGATGCCTGATGCATTCAGCTCTGACCTCAATATTGGCGATGTGGAAAGCAGAGGAAACTGGGCAGAGCTTGAGCAGATTTATCAGATCAACCTCGACCCTAAACGGCTTCTTGACGATCCAGTGGTAGTCGAAGGGAAATATGGCAGCGGAAGAGTTTTACTCTCTCTTGTTCATTTCGATACTTTGGATGATAAAAACGGCATACAGGTAATGAAAAATCTATGGGAATATATAGGAGGACAGAAGCAGGGGCATTCCTCTTCTTTTAGGCAGGAGAGCATTGCTCATGCAATTGATGGCGCGTCTTCATTACCCGTAATTACTGTCCTTGAATCAGCAGTATCCGACATTATCGATCTCGGGATAAGAAATTTCCTCTGGTTTTGGCGAAACCCAATGCTTCTTCAGTGGCGAAGAGGGGTCAGGGGTCTTGAATACTGCACGCTTTATATCATGATTCAGGGAATTGCTCAAAGACTTAATAATCGTCCGGCCAAAATGAACAGACTTATAGAAAACGACCTAACTGCTATCAGCAGACGGCTTGTATATTTTTCGGAAAGGGCAAAAAGATTACTGGTCCTTGAAAGGCTTGCGTTGCAGAGCAACCATATCACCTATGAACGGTGCGACAATCGTGCTATACAGAAAATCAGGGAAGAACTCTTCTCTTCATCAAAAAGCCACGGAGGACTGTTTAAGGGGATAATTGACGACATTGATGTCCTCCTCTATATGCTGATCAAAGAAGAGCAGGATAATTGCTTGTCACTCTATGCAACAAAAAAAAGGCCCCTGGGTTTTCAGGGGCCTTCCAATAAAACTTAATCAGCTTAGGGCTTCTGGATATAAATATCCCAGCTTTCACCCTGCTTTACTACCTCACAGGGCATCCCCTTGCTCTCTGCAAACCTCGGAAGCGAGTCCTCAGCCGATGCTGGTGCATCGCAGAGGATCTTGATGATACCGCCGCTCGGAAGCTTTTCAATCGCTTTTTTGGTCAGCACAAGAGGGTACGGGCATACTCTGCCCAGCACATCGAGTACCTGTGTCGGTGTCTGTGATTTTAAATCTGCCATTTTTCTTCCTCCTTAATTTAGCAGAAGAGGAGATGATCAGCCGTCTCCATCTCCTTCTGTATTTCACTATAGGATACGATGTTCGCTTTCATATCACCGCCGAGATCATCGGCATCCATAATCAGGTTTTCCCCGGTAAGGCCGAACTTATCAAGATCTTCCTTGCAGATAAGGACCCTCAGATCGAGAAGAAGGGTATTCTTCGCATGACCTTCGTTTGTCGTGATGCCGTAATGCTTGCCGGCCTGCTGGTTCTTCATAATGTTGAATACGCCGTCTCCGACATAGGAAATAGAAGCCTCGACAAGGTCTCCGTCATTAAGGTAGATCTCGACCGTCTGACTTGAAATTGCATGGGTCAGAGCAAGCCTTGATGCCTCTGTTTTATAAGGAAGTGAACGGACAACAAATGCAAGTTTCTTGGTCGCCATATTAATCTCCTCCTATATGCAGGACTCTATCTGCTTCAAAGGTGCTCGCAAGATACCAGTCCATGCTTTTGCGCTGAAAACCGTCGGGGCAGTCTTCCTTATGGTAGCCCCTTGCCTCTGCGCAGGCCTCACATGCTGTAATATTGAAATTGCCGGTTGCTAACATTTCCTGAAGGGTCTTTGAGAGAAATGAATAATCTTTAAAGGCCTTCTGTCCTTTTTTCGCAAGCATGGTAGCATTGCCGGACATCCAGAAATCGACTTTATGCCCTTTTTTCAAAGCAGCATCAGCAAGCTTTACCGAAAAATCAAGTGACATTGAGCCTACAAGTGATGAAAATGTACCTATTGTTAATTTACCCATAGTACCCTCCTATAACCAGATTACTTTTTCGTAATCGTTAAATATAAGATCAACCACATCGCCGTAGTTGACAGCCTTTACGCGGCTATCGAGCTTGTCAGCCGTAAAGCCTCTGCTCTCGAAGTCCTCGGTCAAGGCATAGAAGTCAGCCTTCTTGTCAAGGATGGCACAAGCCTTGCCACCTTCTTTTGCTGCAGCATGATACACACCATTGCCGACAAGAATAATGCCGAGTTTTTCAGCACTGAGCCTGTCCACGATATCAGATCCGGTCCGGTAGTCGCTCATAAGGACAGCTAATTTCATTCAGGATACCTCCTTAAATAGGGTTGTGAAAAGTTCTGTTTTATACCAGTTACCAGCAAATTGCGTCAAGACAAAACCTGCATAATACTGTTTTCGTTCGCTTCCCGTCACCCCGTGATTCTGGGCGTGTCCGGCAGCGAAAAAGAAATTCGTTACATCTCGGTAAGAGTTACTGCTCCTGACGGGCAGACACTCGTGCAGGTCTGACAACCTTCACAATCATCTGCGCGCGTTGCAACAGACTTGCCATCAACCATGTCAAACACACTGACAGGACAGTTGTTTACACACTCCTCGCAGCCAGTACAAGTATCGGCATTCACAGTTAAAAGATACATGCTATTTCCTCCTTTTTTAATTAAATGTTGCTATTCGTATGCAATGGCAATTAATAAATTCACCTTGCTGTCAGTGCTCAACTGCACCATTTTCTTCCCTGACTCCCACGGCTACCTTATAGAGCAGCGTAAGAACGAGCAGTCCAACAGCATAAACACCAAAGGTGATCGCAAGCTCAGGCATGGTCGGCGCATATTCCGTCACCCGCTCAAATGGGTTCGGCACAAACCCGCCGATGACAAGGCCCATACCCTTGTCAATCCATGCTGCAATAATAACCCCCACGAGCGCGACCTTCAGCGTCCCCTCGTTCTGGCGGGTGGACGGGTTTACCAGAAGTGCTATGCTGGCAAAGGCAAGCACTGCAGCAGTCCACATCCAGGGCACAAGCTTGGTATGCCCGTCAAGTCCGGCAAAGAGATAAACAAGCGGATGCGCATGACCGGGGATACCGCTATAGAATGCTGTAAACACTTCAAGAAGAAAGAAAAAGACGTTCGCGCACATCGCATACGTGACGATCTTGGCCAGTGATTGGATGGCCTCCTGCCCAGGATCAAACTTGCTGAACTTCCTCACCAAAAGAGCAAGAAGCACTAAAATTGCAGGACCGCCTGCAAAAGCTGAGGCAAGGAACCTGGCTGCCATAATAGCGGTAAGCCAGAGATGCCTGCCGGGAAGTCCTGCATAGAGGAATGCCGTTACCGTATGAATACTGACTGCCCAGGGAATCGAAAGGTAGATCAGCGGCTTGACCCACTGGGGCGGCGCCACCTGCTTCTGATCAGCCGCAAGCGTTGTCCAGCCAATGATGATATTCAGGAAAAGGTACCCGTTCAGCACAAGCGCATCCCAGAACATAACCGAATTCAGCGTTGGATGCAGGACAACATTCAAGACCCGCATCGGCTGGCCCATGTCAACGAGGATGAAGAGCATGCACATCGAGACAGCAGAGACAGCAAGAAATTCACCGAGGATAACGATCTTGCCGAACTTCTTGAAATTATGCAGATAGTAAGGGATAACGAGCATAACTGCTGATGCCGCCACGCCAACGAGGAACGTAAACTGGGCTATATAGAATCCCCAGGAAACATCCCTGCTCAGTCCGGTAATCCCCAGACCTTCATTGAGCTGCTTCATATAGGCGATAAAACCGACACCTATCACTGCAAGCAGAAAAAATATCCATGCCCAGTATCTGTTACTGCCGCTAAGGGCCCTTTCAAACATGCTCGCCACCTCCAATTACGTAGTAGATACTCGGCTGTGTCCCGAGTTCAGGCTTACGCCTGATCGTATACTTCTCGGCGATAACCTTTCTGACCTCTGATTTCGGGTCTTCCAGATCGCCAAATACGATTGCGCCATTGGACGCCTCGGCACATGCCGGCTGCTTGCCGATTGCGAGTCTTTCATAGCAGGCAGTACATTTTTCTACAACACCGATCATACGGGTCGGGAATTCTTTATTCTCTACCTTAATGGCATTATCTTTCCGCGGATCAACATAGTTAAAACTTCTTGCGCCAAACGGGCAGGCTGCCATGCAGAACCTGCAGCCAATGCATCGATGCATGTCCTGCATCACAATACCGTCGCTCTTGCGCTTGAATGTTGCCTGGGTCGGACAGACCCTGACGCAGGCAGGGTTCGCACAGTGGTTGCAGAAGAGCAGAAAATTCTTCTCCTGCAGCTCTTTGTTCATGATCTTATCTTCAGTCAGTGTAGGGAACGTATGCTCATAATCATCTTTCCATATCCATTTGATCTCATGCTTCGGATTGTTGAGTGTCGGAACATTATGGATGTTATGGCATGCGTCAATACACTTTTGGTAATCCTCATCTGTTTTGAGTCTGCTGACATCAACCACAAATCCCCACCGTTTTGCTTTAAGGGCTTTAGGATCAGGAGATGTCTGTGACGCCTCAAGTCCGCCCCTTCCGAGGCTTGTAATGGCCGTAGCGCTGCCGACACCAAGGATAGTGGAAACGCTTGCTAATTTCAGAAATTGTCTTCTGTTTAAACTCATGACTTTTCCTCCTTCGGGGCGATATGGCAGCTCCAGCAATAGGGTTTCACAGCCATGTAGTTATGACACTTGTCACAGAACTCCTTCTTGTTTGAATGACATTTCATACAGGTATTTTGGAGACTGATAACGTAATTGCCGCCGTTAGACCTGCTGGTGTATATCCGGTTGCCGTTTCTGACGACCTCGTCCCGCCAGGTGTTCAGAAGCTGCATATGCTCTGCCCTCATGAACTCCTTGCTCTCCACGCACTGCTTCACCGGCATGGCATTGATCTCCGGCGTGTTGAGGCTCGGTTCGATCTTCGCATTTGCCTTCCCAAGGTTCAGCAGGAACGGTAATGCAGCCAGGATAAAGAAGACTGCAAGCCCTGCCATGATCTTTCCGGAATTATACATTATTCGTTACCTCCCTTCCCGGGGAGCGGTTCGCCGCGAAGGTTCGTCTCCCTTTCCTTCTCTCCTGTCATAATCAGGGCGTTCGCCACCAGTTCATGCACCCCGGCAACACGCGTTCCCGGCACCCAGTAGTCCATGGAAGCAGAGAGCGTTGCCCTGTCAATAGCGCAGACATTTGCAAGCGTGTTCACCCCGTGTTTGTCTACAACATGTTTTACGGCATTCGCCCTTGGCAGGCCGCCGCGCATCCTGAGCTCCATATTCTCGCTGGCATTCAGGCCTGTTCCGCTGCCGCAGCAGAACGTCCGTTCCCTGATTGTATTTTCAGGCATCTCATGGAATTTATTGCATACGTTATTAATGATATAGCGCGGCTCTTCGAGAAGCCCCATGCCCCTGGCAGTATTGCAGGAGTCATGGTACGTTACGATAAGATCATCGTTTCTGGTCGGATCAAGCTTCAGCTTCCCGTTCTTGATCAGGTCAGCCGTAAACTCGGTGATATGGATCATCTTGGTCGACGCAGCATTATCGAAGACCGTTCCGGTGATCGGGGATTTCGGCACTTCCATGAAATCAGCCGGGCCGTTCCAGGTATCCATATATTGGTTCAGAACCCTCCACATATGGCCGCATTCTCCGCCAATGATATATTTTACGCCGAGTCTTTTCGCCTCAGCGTAGATCTTGGAATTCAGCCTCTTGGCCATTTCGTTTGACGTGAATAAGCCAAAGTTGCCGCCTTCTGACGCATAGGTTGACCAGGTGTAATCAAGCCCCAGTTCATGGAAGAGCATCATGTACCCCATACAGGTGAATGTTCCCGGGTCTGCGAAGAGGTCGCCTGACGGCGTTACGAAGAGGATCTCTGCACCCTTCCGGTTGAATGATGGGTTAATCCTGATACCGGTTATGGTTTCGATATCGTCAACCATGCCTTCAACACTGTTCATGATGGCATGCGGCTCAAGGCCGAGGTGGTTTCCCTTCATGTAGCAGTTTGCTACCGGCCCCGATATCCAGTCAGTGTTCAGGCCGAGGAGATTCGTGAACTCCCTTGCCATCATCGTTATCTCTGCCGTGTCTATGCCGTAGGGGCAGAAGACCGAACACCTCCTGCACTCTGTGCACTGATAAAAATAATACCACCACTCCTTCAGTACGGCCGTGTCGAGCTCGCGGGCACCGGCAAGCTTACCGAGATATTTGCCTGAGTTCGTAAAATACTTTCTGTAAACAGATCTCATGAGCTCGGCTCTGAGCACAGGCATGTTCTTGGGATCGCCGCCGCCGATGAAGAAGTGGCATTTGTCCGCGCACGCCCCGCATCGGACGCATATATCCATGAATATCTTGAAGGAGCGGTATTTGGAAAGCCTGTCTGCCATTGCCTCTAGGACCGTTCCTTCCCAGTCCTGCGGCAGTTTCCAGTTCTCTTCAACCGGAGACCAGTCGCGGGCATTCGGGAATTCTACCGTAGCGAGGTTTTTCCCCTTGGCTCCCCAGCAGAAGTTGCCCTGTTTGAATTCAACCGTTTTATCCATCCAGTTTTCAGACTGGGGCGGGTTATAATCTATCTTCATGAGTTCTTCTGGTGTTGGAAGTTTTGCCATGATTACTCCTTTTCGACCGGTAGCCCGGCCTTCTTCATCTTCTCCCTGAAGTCATCCTCATATTCCTCATATGTGTGGACATGCACAGGATAGTTCCAGGGGTTGATATGCCGCACAATTCTGCTATCGTTCGCCATATTCCTTGTTGGGCTTAGGAATACTCCTCCCATATGCATCAGTTTGCTGAAAGGAAAATACATGAGCAGCGTACAGATCAGAAAAAGATGCACGTAGAATATCGCGCCTATGCCCTGCGGTATAATCGGGCTCAGACTGACCAGGCCCATAGCAAACTGTTTTACCGCGACAATATGCACTTTAAACATATATCTCATAAGAATGCCGGAAAGCGCAATGCCGAGGATCAGGAAGAGCGGGAAAAAGTCGGCAGCAAGAGAGATATACCTGATCTGCGGCAGATAGAGCCTCCTGAAAAGGAGAAACGTAACAGCACCCAGGATTACGGCATCGGTCATATAGAAAAGCGGCGCCCCTACCTGGAAAAAACTGTCCACTCCCTCCATCATGCTGAGAACCAAGGGCACATCCTGAAAAAAGAAACGGAAGTGCCTTGCAAAGATAAAGAGAAATGTCCAATGAAAGGCCAGGCCTGCGAGCCAGAGCAATTTCTCAGACCCGTAAACGATCTTGACATCCTTCATCTATGTCTTCAGGTTTCTGAAGAGGGAGCGGAAGACCAGCACTTCAAGAAGCATCCTGCCGACAACCTGCAGTGTCGTGACAGGATTCTCGAGTTTGTCATGTTTGATCCACGGAAGCGTCTTTTGCTGCCCGCAGGTAGTAGGAATGCAGAATGGCACGGGGGACTTCGCCCACTGCAGAACGCGGTACATGAACCCAAAAATAAAGACCGCAACAGCTGCATAGGGAACTATGACCCCGAAGAAGAATTCCACCTGATGTGCCACTGTCACCCCGACCAATGCAAGCAGCGCGAGTACCACAACTGCAATGAAGGGCAATACGACTTTCATGTGTTTACCTCTTTCTTTGGTATTGAAATGAACATGGTTTCTTGTTTCGCTCCCTCGACCTCTGTGACCAGATTCGCCTGCTGGAGGAGCCTGTAGGTCATGTTCCTCATCTCGTTCGCCTTAATATCGTAGAGCTTTTCGCGGCACTGCATGAAGATATCAAAGGCGATGAGGACAAGGGAATCGATCTGTGATTCGAGGGCAGCGAGTTCCTCGGCAAGTTCTGACGTAAGGGGTATATCACTGATCCCCTCCCTGATAATGCTCTTGAGAAAAAAGATGAATGCTACTGCCTGGGCAGCAGTAAATTCCTGGATTGCCCTTACTCTGATCATAGCATCAAGAAACCCAGAGACCTTTTCGATCTCGCCGCCATGGACAAGCTCCTGAAAAATACCCCCTATCCCCTCATGAATGGTCTGACCAACCGGATTAGCAAATCTGTCCTTCTGGTTCTTGAGGAACTTGGCAGTCTCAGGAGGATAGGTGTCGAGAATGCGGTCGAACCATGAGGCAAGAATAACGTCTTTTTTTTCTGCTAGGATATGCTTCAGGCTCATCTGGTGCAAAATTCTCCTCTGATTTTTGTAGATAGAGAACTCGTGTCTTTCTGAAGTGATACACTCTTGGCCCATGCAGCAGAAAAAACAATACCCCAATGAATACTCAATGGGGTACTATTTTTGTCAGCCGCCTCTGCAGCCAAAGGGCTATACGCAGCCTGTAGGCTTTGGAAGCCCTGCATACTTACATGCCTGCTTTGCAGGACCGCCCGGATAGAGCTCGTACAGATACTTGGTGTTGCCTTTTTCAGGCCCCATCGCTTTTCCGATCTCCTTGACCAGGATCTTGATCATCGGGGCAATCTGGTACTGTTTGTAGTAGTCACGCAGGAAGTTGATAACTTCCCAGTGTGCAGGAGTGAGAGTAACTCCGTCCTGGCTAGCAAGAACGTCTGCAAGCTCCTTTGTCCAATCATCAAGGTTCAGAAGATATCCATCATCATCTACCTCGATTGACTTTCCCTGAAAATCCATTGTTGCCATGCTTTCTTCCCCCTTTTACTTAGGTTCAAAATACATTCGAAGGGATTACTCCCTACATCATGAATGCTTGATTAATAAACAGGCTCTGTTATGAGCTATAAACAGTAATACAGAAACCGGCCCCCGGTCAAATAAAAAAATCTTATCAACAGATGATTCTTCTTTATTTTTTGCAGACTGGGTTGCCAGAATTCGAAACTCAATATATAAGCATACGAAAAGGTAACGTTTCAACTGTGCGAGGCATGGATACTATTTTTTCAGCTTAACGAAGAGATAGACCGGGGAACGTTTTCCCCTGCCGAGTGATTCTGAGCTGAACCGGTTCTTCCTTGCATCATAGTTAAACTCTTTCACTTCATAGTCTTCTTCGGGCGTCATAGACCATGCTTTGTCCAGATCCCCGTTGCAAAGAAGAGTCAGGCCGTCAACATAGGCATCGCCGACATTATGTCCGGAACCATCATACACAAAGACAGCTCCGCATTCACATTTCCCGCCGTTTATCACATTCCCAAATTTTGAGATGATCTCCTCAAGTTCCCCAAGAGGCTGCTCACAAAATGGGCAGCCCAGCACATCATTATGACCTCGTCTTCCTTCACTCATTATAAACTCGCCTTGCCCTGAAGGCCGGCAACAACTTTATTTGCGATCTCGGAAACCGTTGTATTCATAAATTCTCCCTTATTATATATAGTAACCTGACTCATATCGCCCATAAGCCCCTCCATAGTCGGCCGGAATTCCTGCAAGCTCATCGCCCCGGCGATCATCAGCGAATATGCCCTCACCCCGGCATCATCGTCATCAAGGCAGAGCTTCTGATCCCTCAGGTCCTGCGTTATGGTCAGCAGGTCAGGCCGTATGTCAACGATCCTCCAGATCGCCCGCATCACACCGCGCCTGAGCATCTTCTCATCATAAAAGGATGTGATAACCTGTCCAATGTCGGCAAACGCATCAGGGGTGCTTCTGACGATCTCGCCCAGCAGCTCGGGCGCACTGCCCGGACCATTTCCTGACTCATCCCGCATCATCCAGAGAAACCTCTGGCACAGATTCCTGATAAGATCAACATTCGTTTTGGCGATCTCTCCGGCAACAAGCCCTATGGCCTCTATGGCCCGCCAGCTCTCCAGATTTTCCTTGTCATAGACAAGAGATATGAGCATCCTGATTATGCTCCGGTCCTTTTTCGCTGCTTCTGTTATCGGCTGAAGCTGATACCGGCCAAGGAACTCCCTGATCTCTGATTTCTGCATCTATTTTCTGCCCCTCCGGTACTCGATTGCCTGCATGATCATACCCTCGGCCCACTCGGGACAGCCAAGCGCATGCAGGTGTGTATACGTTGCAAGCACGTTCTTATAACAGATCCCGTCCTGCCCATCCATAATGCCCTCACCGCGTTCCATTCGAAATGCAAACTGCAGCGTCCCTTTTTTCGTTGGGCCGATCACCCGGGAATAATGGAACTCATGGCCCTTGATCTGGGTGCTCTTCTTATAAAAAGGATTAGCCCCTGCCACCCTGACAATGGTGTACCCATGTGCCTGGGGTTTCTTCTCAAGACTGAACCTGACAGGGAATATCCCTGCCATGGGATATGTTTTTTTGTCCAGCAGCAGCGCCTCGCCAAGATACATCAGGCCGCCGCATTCAGCATAGACCGGCAGGCCATCTTCAACTGCCTTTTTAACTGAAACCCTGAAGCTGGCGTTTCTGCCAAGTGCAATGGCATGCGTTTCAGGAAATCCGCCGCCTATATAGAGTGCGTCAATATCAGGCAGTTTCTTCGCCTTAAGCGCGCTGATCTCAATAAGCTTTGCCCCGCGCCTCTCAAGCTCCTCAAAATTCTCAGGGTAGTAGAACTGAAAGGCAGAGTCCCGGATGATGCCGATTTTAACATCGTGATGCGTAATGGGTGATGAGTGATGACTCTTGCCGAACCCCAATCCCTTGCCCGCGACCTTATCTGCTATTTTCCGGATCGCATCAAGATCGAGGTATTTCTCTGCGATATCCCCGCATGCTGCGATCGCCTTCTTGACGCTTTGATGTTCCTGAAAGGGCGTAAGTCCCATATGCCGCTCTGAAAGCTGCCCGTCACGAAGTTTCGGTATTGCGCCCACAACCGGCACCTTGCAGTATTTCGCTATCGCTTCCCTGATCACTTTTTCGTGCCGTTTGCCTGCAATCTGGTTTAAGACCACGCCGCTGATCTTCACCTTTGGGTCGAACTTCAGCATGCCAAGAAGCATTGCAGCAGCTGTCCGTGTCACCTTGGTGCAGTCGAGCACCAGGATTACTGGTGCTTTCAGGTTTTTTGCGAGCTCAGCAGTGCTGTACGTCCCTGCTGCGTCCATGCCGTCATAAAGCCCGCGGTTCCCCTCAATAACAGCGCAATCAGCCTTGCCATAGTGGCCGACAAATGACGAGATGATCTTTTCCTTTGTTATTAGAAAGGGATCAAGGTTATAGCAGGCATGCTCAGCCGCTGAAGAAAGCCAGCCTGCATCAATATAATCAGGCCCTTTTTTGTACGGGACGATCGATCGGCCCTGCTTCTTCCAGGCAGCAATAATGCCCAGGCTGACCGTTGTCTTGCCAGCCCCCCCCTTCATTCCTGCAACGATTATTCGTGGATAGTTCGATTTCATAAAGAAGTCAACAAACTCCGTAACAATTTTTATTTTACCTATTTATTGCACAAACAGACAACAGGGGCTGGCTGTTCGCACCGATATTTTTCACTTCATCTGGGTCAGGACAAGATCTGCCACGATCGCAAGAACGGAGAGGATAAAGATAAGCGCGTAGTTGATGTCCTCAAGAGAAAACTTGATAGAAGAGAGGAGATAAAGCACTGCCTCCCGGTCCTGTTCTTCAAGACAGGCATTTGCCTTCAATTTTTCGATAAGCTGATACTGCTCGATAGTATGCTTCCTTTTCTTCGTTATCATGTACCGGTACAGGAAAAAAAAGAAATACCCTATGGTGCCAACATACCAAACTGGCCGAACCCATGTCGGCTCAAGGTGCTGGAAAATGATAATACCCCTGAAGGCGATTGCGGAAACAAGGCCGAGCACAAAAAAAGCATAGATAACAGATTTGGGAACCGTATGAGGCTTATGCTTTTCCATGAACTCCATTATAGCATCTCACCTTACGACTTTCTTTTGCTTCATGAGTATCTATAAGATAGAACTATGCGCTTACCGGCGCTTGAGGCGAGGGGTGGTTATCTCCTGAGGCATGGATGGGAAAGTAATAATGAAGAGCTTTTCATCTTGACTCTCTGTGGGAAGACCAATAAAATCATGGTGGGCAGTCGCAGAATTGAACTGCGGACACCGGGTTTTTCAGACCCGTGCTCTACCAACTGAGCTAACTGCCCCCGGACAATAACTATACCTATTACGTTTTTTGATTGTCAATATATGGAAAAAAATTTTCTGAAAAAATGTTATCCTTTTTTGCCGGCGCTTATCTCGGGCATCCTGCTTGTGCTCTCATTCCCACGTTTTGATCTATTCGGTCTGGCATGGATCAGTTTTGTGCCCCTCCTTTTTTCTCTCTGGAAAAAAGACTGGAGGGATTCCTTTGTCTCTGGTTTCATCTTTGGTATGGCCTATTTCTTCGGGACGCTTTACTGGGTGTATCACTCGATAAACCATTTTGGCGGCGTGCCGTTTTTCGCAAGCATTATAATCGTTCTTTTTTTGTCTGCTTACTTAAGCCTTTTCCCTGCTTTTTTTTCGCTGCTCTTCTCTCAGGTTTACAGAAAGACCAGACTGCCGGCACTTTTTATAGCTCCGGTGCTATGGGTTTGCATGGAATATATTCGCTCTTATGCTCTGACCGGTTTTCCCTGGGCGAGTGTCGGCTATAGCCAGTATCGCTTCCTTTCACTCATCCAGATATCTGACATTACCGGAATTTACGGTATATCATTTTTAGTCCTTGCCGTTAACGGCTTGTTTTCTGATCTGTTGCTGATCAGAAAAAGACTGAAGGAAATGCCCCTGTTTCCGCTTTCCTACTTTGTATCCGGCGTTGTTGTCCTTGTCATGGTGATGATAGCTGCTTTTGGATACGGCTTCTGGAGGCTTCATCAGGACAGGATCGGCAGGGATCTGACGGTAAGCGTTATCCAGGGCAATATCGAGCAGGATAAGAAATGGGAGCCGATATTTCAGAATGAAGTTATTGATATTTATACTAAACTTTCCAGAGAGGCTTTGAAAGAACATCCCTCTTTACTTGTTTGGCCAGAGACAGCAGTGCCATTTTTGTTCGGCTCGGACATTGCCAATACCGAGCAACTGGTTGAATTCCAAAGGCAAATCAATACGTATCTTCTCTTTGGAGCTGTTATGGTAAAGAAGCAGGCTGCCGGATCTTCTGAGCTGGCCAATAGCGCGATTCTTCTGGACAAGAACGGGAAAAAATCCTATGTCTATGATAAAATACATCTTGTTCCTTTTGGGGAATATGTTCCTCTGAGAAACGTGTTTTTCTTTATCGATAAGTTGGTTGTTGGCATTGGCGATTACATCCCCGGCAGGCAGTATCTACAGGCGGATACCGAGATGGGCAGATTTAGTACTCTTATCTGCTACGAGGTCATATTCCCCGGGTTGGTCAGAAAATTCTATACCGGCGGCGGCGACTTCATGGTAACCATAACCAATGATGCCTGGTTTGGAAGCACAGCCGGCCCCTATCAGCATTTTACGATGGCTGTTTTTCGGGCAATCGAAAACCGAAAACCTCTCATACGAGCAGCAAATACCGGCATATCAGGATTTATTGATAGTAATGGCAAAATCCTTGCTCAGTCCGGCCTTTTTGACCGTCAAGTATTGACCAAAACAGTTAAAACGGATTCTGCCATGACGTTTTATACCCGGTTCGGCGATCTGTTCTCTTTTTTCTGTATTGTTATTTCCATTATTTTACTGGGTAATCTTGTTTCGAGGAGGTAATTGTGCTGATTCATACTGAACTTAAGGATGCTCTCTCTCAAATCAGAATAAAAGTAGACACCTTAAGAGGTTATCTTTGATATTAACCGCAAAAAAAGCGATCTTGCGAGAATAACGGAAGACCTCTCTTTAGAACATGTCTGGTCGTCTCCTGAAAAATCAAAGGAACTTCTCAAGGAAAAGGCTAAGCTCGAAAATACAATTGTACCTTTTGAGCAGCTTACCCAGAAACTTCTCTATACTGAAGAATCCCTGAGCATCCTCGACGAAGAGGGTGGTGATTTATTTCTTAAGGAACTCAAGCATGAGATCGATGCTCTCAGAGAAGAAATAGAAAACATTGAACTGCAGAATCTGCTTTCCGGCGAACTGGACAAAAACAATGCAATTCTGACCATTCATCCAGGCGCAGGAGGCGTAGAAAGTCAGGACTGGGCCCAGATGCTCATGAGAATGTATCTCCGATGGTCTGAGCGTCGAGGATATAAACCTCAGATTGTGGATCTTCAGCCTGGAGATGAGGCCGGAATAAAAAATGCGACGCTTACGATCAGCGGGCAATATGCCTATGGATATCTTCGCTCTGAAGCAGGTGTTCACCGATTGGTAAGAATCTCCCCTTTTGATGCCAATAAACGAAGACATACGTCTTTTGCTTCTATTATCGTAAGTCCTGAGATTGAAGATGATGTCAAGGTTGATCTGAGGGATGAAGATATAAAAATGGATGTATACAGGGCATCAGGTGCAGGAGGTCAGCACGTTAACAAGACCTCTTCAGCCGTTCGTTTGACTCATATTCCGACTGGGATTATAGTCGCCTGTCAAAATGAGCGTTCTCAGCATACGAATAAGGCTGTTGCCATGAAAATAATCAAAGCGCGACTTTATGAATTACAACTTAAGGCAAAAGAGAGAAAAATGGAAGATATTATTGGGGATAAAAAGGATATTGCCTGGGGAAGCCAGATACGTTCTTATGTAATGCAACCATATCAAATGGTAAAAGATCATAGAACGGGAATTGAAATCGGAGATATTAATTCTATTCTTGACGGTTCAATAGATCGGTTTTTAAAAGAATATCTAAAATTATCTCTTTCTAAAGGTTTGTCTGAACAATAAATGTATGTATTGATGTTCTTTCTATTTATTATATTGTAAAAAAAAGTAGTAGTAGTAATAGAGGCAGTGAGAATGTTAAAAACGGTGTAACATACTGAAATTAATAGATAAAAAGCTATAATAACGTCGTAGGAAACTTCGGAGACTTCTTAATGAAACTGACATCCTTAAATATCTTACGAGATACTCACAGGTATATAACAGGAATGTTGTATGGTATTGGCGTTTCGGATATAATATGTGACCTCCCCACGGTTAGTTATTAACAAATGTGAATAACTTGTTAACAAAGGCGCGTAATGACGATAGATGAAATATGGAATAAAAGTCTCTCCAAGATTGAACAAAAGGTTGACGGCAGTGCCTTTGATCTCTGGTTTAAGCCGATAAAAACAGTATCTTTAAAAGACCAGACTGTTACCCTTGAGATACCGAACAGATTTTTCAAGGAATGGATAGAAGATGCCTACCCGAATCTTATAAAGGACTCTCTTGAAGTGATTGTGGGGCATCCTGTGGCCTTGAAATATAAGATTGAAGAACCACAGGATATTTCGCTGAAAAAAAGCAGTGACCGGATAGAGAATAAGAGACAGAGACTTGCCAATAGGGGAATCTATCTTAATCCCCGATATACCTTTGAAAATTTCGTTCCCGGAGTCAGCAACCAACTTGCTCATGCTGCTGCAGTGGCTGTTGCAGAATCTCCGGGAAAAATATATAACCCTCTTTATATTTATGGAGGAGCGGGTCTGGGCAAGACCCATCTTATGAATGCAGTCGGTAATATGGTACTTGAGAAAAAGCATGATTTCTCAATTCTGTATGTTCCGACCGATCAACTCATTACCGAGATTGTCACCGCGCTGCGGTATGACAAGATGGCTGAGTTAAAAGAAAAATATCGAAATCTTGACCTCCTGCTGATCGATGATGTGCAGTTCATCAGGGGAGAAAAGACCCAGGATGAGCTTTTCCATACCTTTAATTCGCTATATGAAAAACAGAAGCAGATCGTAATTTCCTGCGATCGTTCGCCAAGAGAGATAAACGATATTACTGACAGGCTGCGGTCACGTTTTACCATGGGCCTTATTGTTGATATTCAGCCCCCTGATATAGAGACAAAGATTGCGATTATCCATAAAAAAGCAGAGATGATGAATATCCGGAAGCTTCCCGAGGATGTCGTGCATCTCCTTGCAAGCAGGATTAAATCAAACATTCGTGAACTTGAAGGCAGCCTTATGAGGATTGCAGCACAGGCTGCACTTACGGGCGAGGAGATAACCTTAGAGACGACAAAAAAGGTGCTCAAGGACATTATCCATGACGAACACCGGCCTGTTACGGTAGATGCAGTTATCAAGGCGGTCTGTGAGTTTTATAATCTCAAACCTTCTGAAATTAAAGTTAAGAGGCGGACGAAGGATCTCGTTTTGGCCCGACATACGGTTATGTATGTTGCAAAACAGGTAACGGAATCTTCTCTGAGTGATATCGGCAAGGCCTGCGGCGGCAAAGACCATGCGACGGTTATCTATGCCTGCAAGCAGGTCGATGAACGCCGGTCCAAAGACGAGACATTCAACAGGATGATAGAAAATCTTCTTCAGAAGATAAAACACTAAGGAGGGGTCATGAAGCTAATAGTATCCAAAGACGAACTGCAGGAGAAGCTCTCGAATATTCAGAACATTGTCGAGAAGCGCAATACCATGCCGATCCTGAGCCACTTCCTCCTGGAGGCGGGCAAGAACGGTTCTTTCATTACCGCTACCGACCTCGAAACGGCTCTCCGTGAACCCCTCGCCCTGAAAGTCGAAAAAGAAGGGAAGATCTGTATACCTGCGAGGAAAATGTTCGAGATTGTCAGAGAGGTAGATGGGGATCTCTCCCTTGAATCCATTGATGAGCAGTGGCTGAGGATAAAGACCGGAGCGAGCAACTTCCGTCTTGCCTGCCTTTCCTCAAAGGAATTTCCGGCCTGGCCAGGCATGGAGGATATGGAGGAGATATCCCTGGAGGCAAAGACGATGGCAGGGCTTATTGAGAAGACGGTTTTTGCGGCTGGTGACAGCGATACGCGGTACACCCTCAACGGCCTTCTTTTTCATATCACTATGGATGGCAGACTATCGATGGTCGGCACAGACGGACACCGGCTCGCAGCCATGGCAAAACCGATTGAAGGGAATCTCTCTGAAGAGAAGAAGATGATCGTACCGAAGAAGGCAGCAACAGAACTCAGGAAGATTCTCGAAAAAAGAGAAGGCACCGTTAAAATGGTGCTCAGCAAAAACCATGTGCTCTTTAGTATTGGAGATATCCAGTTCCTTACGCGCCTGATTGAAGGCACGTACCCTAACTATGAACAGGTGATACCGGCGGCCAATGATAAGAGGATAATTATTGAGCGGGCGGCTTTTGCAAAAGCGCTTCGCAGGGTTTCTCTCATGGCAAAGGACAAGACCAATGCCGTGAAGATGGACCTTGGCGATAATAAACTTATGGTAACAACGTCAAACCCTGATATGGGAGAGGCAACGGACGAGATTGCTATCGAATATGCTGGCGAGAAAACCGCCCTGGGCCTCAATGCCCGGTATCTGCTTGATATTATTGAGGTAATGTCTTCTGACAGGGTGATTATGGAATTTCAGGGCGCTCTTAATCCCGTGCTGATCAGAGATGAGCAGGATGCCGAGTACCGCTGTGTTATCATGCCGATGAGGATATAACGTAAAGACCGTATTTCAGTAAAATCAAGGACAGAGAGGGAACATGGAAGATAAACAGACAGGCAGTGAAGCAACGTACACCGCAGACGATATCAAAATACTTAAAGGCCTCAGTGCAGTAAGAAAGAGGCCGGCAATGTATATTGGCTCAACAGGCCCTGACGGCCTGCACCATCTGGTATATGAAGCTGTTGACAACAGTGTGGATGAATCTCTTGCCGGGCATTGCAGCAATATTGACGTTATCCTCCATCATGACAGCAGCTGCACGGTTATGGATGACGGCAGGGGGATTCCCACCGGAGCCCATCCCGGGGATACCGAGGGGAGAACCGCTGCAGAGGTGGTGCTTACGGAACTGCATGCAGGGGGAAAGTTCGAATCATCAGCATATAAGATATCAGGCGGACTCCATGGTGTGGGTATATCGGTTGTCAATGCGCTTTCAGAATGGCTTGAAGTCGAGATCAAACAGAACGGACAGGTTTTTCAGATGCGCTTCGAACAGGGTAAGCCGACCGGCCCGCTGCAGGTCGTAGGAAAGACGAAGTCACGCGGCACAAAAGTGACGTTTAAGCCTGACCCTGAAATATTCAAAGAAACTGTTGATTTCAGCTACGATGTGCTTTCACAGAGGCTGAGGGAGCTTGCATTTTTGAACCGGGGACTCAAGATAACGATTCTTGATGAACGGTCTGACAAGAACCAGGAATTTTATTATGAGGGCGGCATAGTTTCGTTTGTTGAACATCTGAACAAGAACAAGACCTCGCTTCATCCGAAGCCTGTCTATATATCAGGAGAAAAAGACGGCATATTCGCCGAGGTTGCCCTTCAGTATAATGACAGCTATTCAGAGACGATCTTTACCTTTGCCAATAACATTAATACAAGAGAGGGTGGAACTCACCTGATCGGTTTTAAGTCTGCGCTGACCAGAACGGCCAATAGCTATGCCAGCAATTCCGGAATCCTAAAGAATACAAAGGATAGCGTCTCAGGAGATGACATTCGTGAAGGGCTGACTGCGGTTATAAGCGTCAAGCTCCCAAACCCGCAGTTCGAAGGCCAGACCAAGATGAAACTGGGCAACAGCGAAGCAAAAGGCATTGTAGAGTCTATCGTGAATGATGCTCTGTCAACGTATTTTGAGGAGAATCCTTCCATAGCGAAGAAGATCATAGAAAAAGCGGTCCAGGCTGCCCGTGCACGAGAGGCGGCCAGAAAGGCACGCGAGTTGACGCGCAGGAAGGGAGCACTTGAAGACACCGGTCTTCCGGGCAAACTTGCCGACTGTTCAGAAAAGGACCCTGCGTTAAGCGAAATCTTCATTGTTGAGGGAGACTCGGCAGGCGGCTCTGCCAAACAGGGCAGGGACCGAAGGGCGCAGGCGATCCTCCCGCTTCGGGGCAAGATCCTGAATGTTGAAAAGGCCCGTTTTGATAAAATGCTGGCCTCAGAAGAGATACGCATCCTTATCACTGCCCTTGGCACAAGCATCGGAGCAGGAGATTTCGACATAAACAAGATTCGGTACCACAAGGTTGTGCTGATGACCGATGCTGACGTCGATGGCGCACATATAAGGACACTCCTTCTTACCTTCTTTTATCGCCAGATGCCCGAGGTAATTGAAAAGGGGTATCTCTATATTGCTCAGCCGCCGCTCTTTAAGGTGAAGAAGGGAAGGACAGAGAAATATATCCAGAACGAGCAGGAGATGCAGGCCATGCTTCTGGAGCTTGCTTCAGAGGATCTTGCTCTTACCCTCAAAGGCCAGGAAGTGAAGGGTAAGGCGCTGGTATCATTTCTGAAGAAGCTTGCCAGCTACGAGCGTTTGATCGAGTGGTTCGAAAGAAGAAGAAAAGAAACGCTGGTGCTCTGCTTCCTCCTTAAAGAAGGAACGAACAAGGCCCTGCTTAAGGACAAGGCTCTGTTTAAAGAACTGCTCAAGAAGATGAAAGCAGAAGTCCCGGATATTGCGATCGGAGAGCTTTATCCTGATGAAGAACACGGTGGATTTGGTGTGTTGATAACCCGTCAGAATTATAAGGTGACCCTTGAAGAAAAACTTCTTCTGTCTCCAGAATACCGGGAGCTCGAAGCCCTTCATGGCACGATCAGGGACCTGGGGAGCGCTCCCTTTACCGTGACAACAAAAGACGGGAAGCGCGATATAGGATCAACAACGGAATTGTATCAGCATGTTTTTGAGGCTGCCCGGAAGGGCTTGAACATCCAGCGGTATAAGGGACTTGGCGAGATGAACCCGCAGCAGCTCTGGGAGACTACCATGGACCCGGAAAAAAGAACCCTGCTTCAGGTCAGCATTGAAGACAGCGTTATGGCTGACGAGATTTTTACGATCCTCATGGGGGATCAGGTCGAACCGAGAAAGGACTTTATCGTCAAACATGCGCTTGAGGCAAGAAATATTGATATCTAAAAGCCTCAGGACCTTTGTAATCGCAGGTATCGCGGCATTGACGCTGCAGGCATGTGCGCTGGGGAGGGCTCTGAGGACTGATGTCGTACCGAATGGCGATATCCAGGGCACGTATACCCTTATTCTTTACGGCGGTAATTATAGTGATGACCTTGAAACGATAGCGTTTCTTGATAAAGAGGGGGACAGATTAACCCTTGAGCCCTATGCCCCTGAATTTTTATTCAGGGCGAAAAAAGGCTTATCCGCTGAGAGGGCGCTGAGCGAGGCGCGTGCGTTTACTCATTCGCATGCAGAAGTTCAGGGGGATCAGATCCGAAGCATCAGAGATGAAAAAGGCGAGATTGTCGGTTATGAACTCCGGCCCCTGTACCTTTCCATTACCTTTGGAACTGACGATGTCCTGGATGTTAACTATTGGCGGAAAGAGGACAAGGTTCTTGTTTCCATAAAATTGAAGCCCTCTCTTGAGAAAAGAAAAAATGATTTTGATCGTGATGAATAATTAGCATAAAAAGAACATGTAGTTAGTTGCAGGCGCCTGCAGGCAAAGGAGAAAGGATTAAGAATATATGTCAAAGCTACCAATAAATATCGAAGAAGAGATGAAGATCAGTTACCTTGATTATGCGATGAGCGTAATCATCGGCAGGGCGCTGCCCGAGGTCAGAGACGGCCTGAAACCCGTACAGAGGAGGATCCTGTACGCCATGTTCCGGGAGGGGCTGCTCCCGAACAAAAAATATTCAAAGAGCGCCGGTGTCGTGGGTGAAGTGCTCAAAAAATACCATCCTCACGGTGATACGGCTGTTTATGACGCCATGGTAAGGCTTGCACAGGACTTTAACCTGCGGTACATGCTTGTTGACGGGCAGGGCAATTTTGGATCCATTGACGGAGACCGGGCAGCAGCATACCGGTATACAGAGGCAAGGATGGCAAAGATCGCGGAAGAACTCCTTGCCGATATTGACAAAGAGACCGTTGATTTCATAGCGAACTTTGACGAGACGACGGTCGAACCGAAAGTGCTTCCTTCAAAGATCCCGAACCTTATCATTAACGGCGCTACCGGTATTGCCGTTGGTATGGCAACGAACATCCCGCCGCACAACCTTGGCGAGGTGATTGACGGCCTGGTGATGCTGCTTGATAACCCCGACACTACGGTAGAACAGCTCATGACCTGCATCAAGGGACCTGATTTCCCTACCGGCGGGTTTATCCATGGGACCGCCGGCATCAGGGATGCATACGCAACAGGCCGGGGACTGGTCAGGATAAGGGCAAAGGCAAAGATAGAGAAGGAGCACGGGGGTATCGAGAGCATCATCATTACCGAGATGCCCTACCAGGTGAACAAGGCCAGACTCATTGAGAAGATGGCCCAACTGGTCAGAGAAAAACAGATTGAAGACATCTCAGATATACGGGACGAGTCTGACCGGGACGGCATCAGGGTTGTTATTGTGCTGAAAAGGAATGCCATGGCAGAGGTTGTGCTCAATAACCTCTATAAGCATACCCAGATGCAGACGACTTTCGGCATTATCATGTTAGCCATAGTCAGTGGCCAGCCCCGCGTGCTCGGCCTTAAGGCCATACTCGGCCACTTTATCCAGCACCGGCGCGACGTGATCATGCGCAGGACCCGGTTCGAACTCAGAAAGGCCCAGGAGCGGTCACATATTTTGGAAGGGCTCAAGATAGCCCTTGATCATCTTGATCAGATCATTGCGCTGATCAGATCATCAAAAAATCCGGAAGAGGCAAAAAACGGCCTGATAGGAGGATATCAACTTTCTGAGCTTCAGGCCCAGGCTATCCTCGACATGAAGCTGCAGAGACTGACCGGTCTTGAACGCGATAAGATCATTAACGAGTACAAAGAGATATTAAAGGAGATCGCGAAGCTCAAGGCAATTTTAGAAAGCGAGAAGCTGGTATCAAAGATCATCAGGGATGAGTTCCTTGAGATCAGAGAGAAATATACTGACGAGAGAAGGACCGAGATAACCGAGGATACCGGAGAGATATCCATAGAGGATCTTATCTCTGAGGAGGAAATGGTCATTACGCTCTCTCATACCGGGTACATTAAGCGGAATCCTCTGAGCGCGTACCGGAGCCAGCGCCGCGGCGGTACAGGCGGGATGAGCATGGAGACGAAGGAAGAGGATTTTGTAGAACAGCTCTTTATCGGCTCCACGCATGACTATATGCTCTTCTTTACGAACTTTGGCAGACTGTACTGGCTTAAGACCTATCAATTGCCTGAGGCCGGCAGGACAGCAAAGGGAAAGGCGATGATAAATCTTCTGCAGCTCTCCGAAGGCGAGCGGGTTTCAACAGCGCTGCCTGTCCGTGATTTCAAAGACGGCTATCTTGTCATGTTTACCAAAAACGGGACGGTAAAAAAGACCGTGCTTACGGCATACAGCAACCCAAGAGGAAAAGGCATTATCGCGATTTCCCTTGATGAGGGTGACGAGCTGATCGACGTCAGAAAGACCAGTGGAAATAACGACCTGATCATCGGGACACGCAATGGCCTGTCGATTAAATTCAATGAAGAGGACGTCAGGGAGACCGGTCGCACGGCAAGAGGAGTGCGCGGCATACGTCTGATGAAAGGTGATGAGGTGGTGGCCGCAGAGGTTGCGGAAGAGAAGACCGCCATTTTGACTGTTGCAGAGAATGGTTTTGGAAAAAGGACAAAGATAGAAGACTATCCGCTTCAGGCAAGGGGAGGTAAAGGGGTCATATCCATTAAACTTACGGAGAAAGGCGGGAAGGTAGTAGGCCTTCTTCAGGTGAGGGACGAGGACGAGGTGGTTATGGTCACCGGAGCCGGCAAGCTCATCAGAACAGCAGCCGAAAATATTTCGATCCACGGCAGAAATACCCAGGGTGTTACACTCATGAAAACTGCCGATGAAAAGATATCCAGCATAGCAAAAGTTGTTGAGAAGGTTTAACAGGGAGAAATGGCAGCGTCAGCTTACGGATTTGTGGATACGCATCACGATCGTTGACGCCTGATTATGAAAGAAGCATCTGAACTCTTAATGAAAGGCCTTGAACTCCTTCGGATTTCTTATTCCGGAGCGCAGATCGAGGCCTTTTCTCTTTATCTCACGGAGCTTAAAAAATGGAGCAGGGCCTATAACCTCACAGCCCTGAAGACGGATGCTGATATTGTGGTAAAGCATTTTCTTGATTCGCTCCTTTTTCTTAAGGTCCTTCCTCCTCAGGTAAAGAGCATTGCTGATGTCGGCAGCGGTGCAGGGTTTCCGGGTCTTCCGCTGAAGATCATGCGACCTGATATTGCAGTTGTGCTGATCGAACCCGTGCAGAAAAAGGCTTTGTTCCTCGAGCATATGCAGAGACAGTTGAAAGTAGATGGCCTTTCTGTCAGGAATTGCAGGATTGAAGATATACATGATCTGTTGGTGGATGCTGCGGTTACAAGAGCACTTTTCAGCGTGGGAGAGTTCATCAACAAGGCAGAGAGGCTTCTGGAGGAAGGGGGTGTTCTTATCCTCAGCAAAGGACCTAAGCTGGAAGAGGAACTCAGGGGGCTCGAAACGTCTGCTGTGAAGAGGGAAGACATTGTTTTGCCCTTTGAAAACAGCATGCGGCATCTTGTCATTATTGAAAAGAGGTCTCAGAAATGACCGAAGTCAATGCACGGAATTTGTATTATAATAGGGCACGATGAGAATAACGCCTATCGATATAGAAACAAGGCGCTTTCCGATGAAGTTCCGGGGCTTCCATCCCGAAGAGGTCTCAAGTTTCCTTGAGCAGATCCGGGAGGAGCTTGAAGACCTGCTGAGGGAGAATGCTGCGCTGAAAGAACAGATCTATAAGGCCGATGCTGAGATACAGCGGTTTTGGGAGATGCGGGATCTCTTGAGCAGAACTGTTCAGGAAGCCCATCAGATGTCAGAGGAATACAAGATCCTTGCACGAAGAGAGGCGGATAAGCTGATGGAGACGGCTGAGGAAGCGGTGCGGGATCTGTTGGCAGAGGCGCATGATAAAGCGCTTCAGATCAACGAGGAGATCGTGGAACTCAAGATGATTCGCAGAGAGTTCGATGGCGGGATAAGGAATATTCTAAATCGTTTTGAATCTGTCATAGATGGAGGGCATGTTCTTCCCGCGGAAATATTGTCTGATGAAATTGTCCCTGTGCCGGCATCAAGCGATGAGATGAAATCCCCGGACGGGGCCGATGAGTCATTACTGACTGAAGATCAGATAGGCGTGATAAAAGGCCAGCAAGGAGAAGAAGGCAGCAGCGAAACCGAGCAGCATTGATAGTATTGCCTTGCCCTTCTTCCCTGTGTGGAATTGGATATATGCCTTTGGAAGGAGTGTAGGCACGGCAAACAGCAGCATGAGGCCGACCAGCAGCTGAGTTATTCCCCTAACCATCGTTAAATCCCTTCAAGCGGGCAGCCTCTGCATATTGGTTTTGTTTTGCAGAAGTCCTTTGCCAGTCTGACGATGAGGGCGTGATACTCATTAAACAGCAATACATCGCTCCTGAGCGTTGAATGAAACAACTTCTGATAGGTCTCATAGGATTCTGCACGCTCTATTATAGCATGCCGAGAAAGGATTCTTTTTGTATAGGCATCAATTACAAAGACCGGTTTTTCAAGGGCGTAAAGAATTATGGAATCCGCGGTTTCAGGCCCGATACCTCTTACGGAGAGGAGTTTTTCCCTGACCGCAGGCAGGCTTTCTTTAGCCATCCTTGACATACTTCCCTGATATTCTGCATGGAGAAAATCAATAAAGTTTTTCAGGCGGGCGGCTTTGACATTGAAATATCCCGCAGGCCGGATGAGCGTGGCAAGATCTGAAGCCTGCATGCGATGGAGCGACTTTGCTGAAATAGCTTTCTCCCTCTTCAGATTTGCGATTGCCTTTTCAACATTAGACCAATTGGTATTCTGGGTGAGAATTGCCCCAATGGCAACTTCGAAAGGACTGTTTGCCGGCCACCAGTGCTGCGGACCAAAGGCGGCAAAGAGGCGCTGATACAGAGTTTCGAAAATATTAGGCTTCATCCTTTGAAATGCGGCCGCGTAGCACTTTTTTTTCTGAAACGAGTCTTTTCTGCGCCAGCATCTTTTCCTTTGACCGCTTTGACCTCTTTCTCTTCTGTCTCCGGAGTTTCTCAATGCGCTGCTGTTCAGCGCTTTCCTTTCCCCTGATCAGTTCATCAATTTTCTGTATGAGCAGGAGACGTGCACGGTAGCGGTTCAGTGCCTGTGACCGCCCTTCCTGGCATTTGACTTCCAGGCCTGTGGGCAGGTGCTTGAGGTACACGCAGGTTGAGGTCTTGTTTACATGCTGGCCGCCTTTTCCACTGGAACGGATAAACGACTCTTCGATATCCTCTTCGCGGATATGAAGGGCTTCCATCTGTTCTTTTAGGATTTTTTCCTTTGCTGAGGTAACAGAAAAGATGCTCATAATTTTTGTACTATACCATCTTTATTCGTAAATACGGGATTGATCCTTACTGCCGTGAGGCGATCCGGCGTTATATGGTATAATTATTTCTGTTAATGAGGAGTGCCACGCAGCACGCGTCAAGTCCATATTACAAATATCTGACTCATTATTTAAAAGGAGAAAAAATGAAAAAGCGCATCGTAAGGATATCTTGTGTGATTTTGGCATTGGTTATTGCAGGCATCGGCTTTGCTGCTGAAACAAAAGCCCAGGGACAGCAGGAAGAGCCGGGCGTCCTTACCGGAAAAGTCGTTGAAACAATGAACAGCAGCGGTTATACCTATGTCCGCCTCGAGAGTGCCGGAAAAAAGATTTGGGTGGCAGTTCCTGAGACCAAGGTCAAGATGGGACAGACCATATCATTTCTGCCCGGCATGGAGATGAAGAATTTCGAGAGCAAGACGCTCAAGAGGAAATTTGACAGCATCATCTTTTCGGGTGGCGTAGCAGGACAGGCAGGCGGTGCATCTGCGCCTCAGGATTCGGGCAGCAAGGGCAAGGTCGTTGCTGCTGAGGAGAAGATAAAGGTCGAGAAGGCCGCAGGAAAGAATGCCTATACCGTGGCAGATATCTACAAAAACAGCAAGAATCTTTCAAAGAAACAGGTCGTGGTCAAGGGTAAAGTGGTAAAGACATCTGCCGGAATAATGAAGAGAAATTGGATTCATATTCAGGACGGTACAGGCGATGCACAGAAAGGGACAAATAATTTGGTGACAACATCGTCAGAGCTTCCGGCTGTTGGCGATATTGTAACCGCGACCGGCACTATGGTTTTGGATAAGGACTTTGGAAGCGGATACAAATATTCGGTAATGCTTGAGAATACAAAATATAAGAAGTAGGCATCCTATTACTGCTGGGGGCGAGATTCATGCTTGATGCACGTTTTGTTAGGGAGAATGTTACATCGGTCGGCAATGGCCTGAAAAAGCGAGGGTATGAATTTCCGCTTGCTGCTTTTCTTGCCATAGACGAAAAAAGGATGGCGCTGCTTAAGGAGACTGAAGACCTCAGAAACAGACGAAATATTGTCTCTGAGGAAATCGGAAAACTGAAGCGCCAGAAGGAAGATGCCTCTGTTCAGCTTGAGGAGATGAAGGGCGTTTCAGATCGATTGAAAGATCTGGATGAGCGGCTCAAAGACCTTGAAGCGGAGACAAGGTCCCTGCTTCTGACCATACCCAATATCCCTGACGATTCAGTCCCCCTTGGCAAAGATGAGAGCGAGAATGTTGAGATAAGAAAATGGGGTGTGCTTCCCCAGTTTGATTTCGACCCGTTGAACCATTGGGACATTGCAGAACCTCTTGATATCATCGATTTTGAAAGAGGGGCCAAGATATCAGGCGCACGCTTTTCTGTTATGAAGGGCGCCGGCGCAAGGCTCGAGCGCTCCCTCATGAACTTTATGCTCGACACTCATACCGGCAAGGGATATAAGGAGATCTTTCCTCCTATTCTGGTGAACCGGGAAAGCATGACCGGCACGGGACAGCTTCCGAAGTTCGAGGCAGAGCTTTTCAGGATTGCTGACCCTGAATTGTACCTTATTCCGACTGCAGAGGTGCCGGTGACCAATATTCATCGTGATGAGATCCTTCAGGAAGCAGACCTTCCTATCTATTATACTGCCTATACGCCCTGCTTCAGAAGAGAGGCCGGCTCCCACGGCAAGGATACCAGAGGTCTTATCCGTCAGCATCAGTTTAACAAGGTTGAGCTGGTCAAGTTCGTAAAGCCTGAGGATTCCTTTGCCGAGCTCGAAAAGCTTACGAACAATGCTGAAGAGATACTTCAGGCGCTGCAACTTCCTTACAGGGTGGTAGCATTGTGTTCTGGAGATCTCGGCTTTTCCTCTGCAAAGACCTATGATATCGAAGTTTGGCTTCCAGGTCAGAACAGGTACAGGGAAATATCGTCGTGCTCAAGTTTTGTTGATTTCCAGGCGCGCAGGGCCGGCATCCGTTTCAAACGCGAGGGCAGGAAGGGCACTGAGTTCGTGCACACCCTAAACGGCTCTGGCCTTGCGATAGGAAGGACGCTTGTTGCCATACTCGAAAATTATCAGCAGAAGGATGGCTCGGTAATCATACCTGAGGCACTGCGGTCATATATGGGGATCGACAGGATCGGGTAGAGTTTTGTACAGGGTTCCCCCCATGGTTATTATTGAAAACCTATCTTCCCCTTATCTATCTTCAGTCAATAATGAGCGAATTCTTCTGCCGTGATATAATGGATCAATGGTAAGTGTTCGTATTTTCGTTTTATTGTTCTTTTGTAGCACGGCCACATGCTACGCTCTCCAGCAGACCACCTTTGCGATACTGCCGATGGAGGCAGCCGGGAATGTCTCTGTTTCGGAGAGGACAGAGGCTGAAAGCACACTCTTTGATGTACTCATCAAGTCAGGGAAATACAGACTGATCGAACGGGCAAAGATAGAGCAGATCCTGAGCGAACAGAGTCTGCAGCTCAGCGGTCTGATCGAGAGGAAAAAAGCGTCGGTCGGTAAACTTCTGGGAGCGGATAAACTCATCTCCGCCAGCATCTTCCGGGAGGATTCCCTGAAGATCAGGATAAGTGTTATTGATGTGGCCACCTCGCGGGTTGAAATTACTAAAGTTAAATATTTGGGCAGCGCCGGACCACGTGCGATTGCAAAGTGGGCTGCAGCCGAGATACTCATGAGATACCCTCTGCTTGGTGTGGTCACCGCAGTGTCAGGGGATAGCGTCCTCATAGACCTCGGGCAAGAGCAGGGGGTCAGAGCCGGCTCCAGGATTTTTGTGGCAGAGAAGACTGCTGTGCCGGATGACAAGGGCAGTGAGCTGCTCGGCGATTACCGAAGGGTCGGCTTGCTTGAGGCGGTTAAGACGGCAGGAGGAGGATCACAGGCCGCGGTGAAGTCGCTTCAGGACAGAGCACGGCCGGTCAGAACAGGGGATCTTGTTGCGCTTGATCCTGTTCCCATCACGCCACCTGTTATGTCGAGGACGCCTCTACTGGGTGCGGTGAAGGAGGGCAGAAGCGTACTCAGTGACGATATGACGCAGAAGCAGTATCTCTCTGCATCGTCAGGCAAGGGCGAAAGCTATAGCTCAGGGGTATTTCATCTGAATGCTTCTGACAGGAAGATATATCATGCCTATGCCTTTTATCCCATTCCCTTTGACCACCTTACGGATTTTATTTTTGAGGGAGAGATAGAGTTTCAGTCAGAGGCTAAACGTTCCAGCGGCATAGATATCTGTTCCCGAAGTAACGGGCTTTATGCCGACCTGAACGCATATCGGCTTTATCTGGGGAGCGACGGGAATTTCGAGGTCAGATTCAGCAGAAATGGTGCGCGCTTTGGGATCATTCCACTGCAATCCACACCTCTGATCCGGAGGGGTTTAGAGAAGAATACGTTTCGGATTGTCGCCCTCGGCAGTAAATTTGATATTTATGTGAACGGTTTTTTCCTTGTTTCGTTTGAAGACGAGATGTTTGATGCCGGCGCCATCGGTTTTATGGTCGATGCCGGCGGATATGTCACGGTCAATAAGGTGACGGTCCGTGAAGTATCCGATGACGCTGCTGCAGTGGCGCCATCGCATATTGATACAAAGGGGATGCAGCATGATAACTGACGATCTTGCCGGGCTGAGAAAGTTGTATCTGGGTTTTACTTCGGCACGGGTTATTTTGACTGCGAATAATCTTGGCCTGTTTGAGCGGCTCAGGAAACCGCAGTCAGCGGCTGCTGTGGCAAGGAGCCTCGGTACCGATCTGCGCGCTACCCAGATACTCCTTGATGCGCTTACGGGGATCGGCCTGATCAGCAAGAATCCAACGGGTAATTACCTCAATGCCCCGGTGTCCAATAGCTTTCTTGTCAGGGGGAGCCGCCTGTATCAGGGCGATATCGTGCGCCATGCCTCTACGATGTGGCAGAACTTCTCAGCCCTTGATGAGGTTGTCAGGACCGGACGGCCTGCAAGGCGTGGCTTTGATCATGAGTCGTTTATTCTGGGGATGCATAACCTCACGGTCCTGAGAGCTGAGGGTCTCATAAAAGCTTTGGGAGTAAGGGATGTAAAGAGCATGCTGGATCTTGGCGGAGGACCCGGTACCAACGCGATAGCTATGGTAAAAAGAGGTATAAAGGCATCCATATTCGATCTCCCCGAGACGATCCGCATTGCCAGGAAGGTCGTGCGCAGAGAAGGGGCAAAGGGGATCAGGTTTATTGCGGGCAATTTTCATACCGACAGTATCGGCTCAGGGTATGACCTGGTGCTACTGAGCCAGATCTTTCACGCCTTTTCTGCGGAAGAAAATCTTAACCTTTTGCATAAATGCCAGGCTGCTCTGAATCCCGGCGGCCGTGTAGTTGTCCAGGAGTTTCCGATCAACGATGAGCTGACCCAGCCGCCGCAGAGCGCGCTTTTTTCAGTAAATATGCTGGTTGGCACTGAGTCCGGGCGTTGTTACAGCCCTGCTGAGATAAAGAAATGGCTGGCAGAGGCCGGGTACAAGAACATTCTGGTGAAAGACCTTCCCGAGACAGTGCTGGTGATTGGAAAGAAATAGGCGGGTTTGTTAGTCGGCTACAGTATTCTGACTGGCTTACCATTGGACGATTTCATTATTTGAAAAGGTCACTGTGCATGCCGGTTCGTTCAAGCCGAAATGAGGGAACTTTGAGTGCTGTGCTCTCTCAGAGCCTGTCCCTGCAGCTTCTTTTTGTCGGCATGAAAAGAGCGGCCAGGTTTGAAAGTGGCGTTTAAAGAAAACGGATATGTGGCAGTGTCAGTGAATTAACAAGGGGACAGGCAGATATTGCCTGTCCCCTTACGTAACTATTTTTTGGGCTGGGGTTTATGTTCTTTGGGTTCTTTCTTTTCTGCTGCGTCCTTGATCGAGAGCAGTTCTACTTCGAAGATGAGCGTCGTATTCGGGCCGATCTGTGCTCCTGCGCCACGCTCTCCATAGGCAAGATCAGAGGGGATAAAGAGCTGCCATTTGGAGCCCTCTTTCATGAGCTGCAATGCCTCCGTCCATCCGCTGATAACACCTTTTACGGCAAACGTTGCGGGCTGTCCGCGTTTATATGAACTGTCGAATTCAGTGCCGTCAATCAGGGTCCCGCGGTAATGGGCTGAAATGGTATCGCTTTCCTTCGGCCTATTACCTGTTCCTTCGGTGATGACTTTGTACTGGAGGCCGCTCGGGAGAGTCTTGATACCTTCTTTTTTCTTGTTTTCCGCAAGGAAGGCCTCACCTTCCTTCTTGTTGGCTCCAGCAAGCTGCTTGGTCTTTTCAGCCTGCTTTGCGGTCATTTCCTGCTGGAACTTCATCAGGGTTTCCTGGATCTGCTGTTCTGTCATCTGGAGCTTACCGCCTGAAACAGCATCCCGCAGGCCTTTTGTGAAAATATCGATTTCAACATCCACGGACTGCCGTTTCATCTGCATGCCGGTGGCAACACCCATGCTATAGCTGATTTTTTCCTTGTCGGTACTCAGCTCCTGTGCCTCAGCGGAAGCGAAGCCGGCAATAAGAAGAAGACTTAATACGGTGAGAATACGTTTCATTATGGTACCCCTTTCAAAAGTATACTATACATTATGCATGCAGGACAAAATCTTATCAAGAAATTGTGTATGGGCAGATCTCGTCAGCTTCACGCTTGAGTATTTTTGCTGTTTCTTCATCCAGCCCGCTTCTTTGCATAAAAGCCTCCGCAGTCATCTCTGCAATATCCTGCGCCAGTATGATGTCTGCCTTGAAAAGATTGTCGAGCATGTTTTTTCGGACAGAATGGAGAATCGTGACTGGATAAAGCCTCTTGTCTTCGATCATCCGTTCGAGACTGCTCTTTTCAGGGTATCGCCAGCTGACGATCTTGAGGCCGACACATTCTGCATAGCGTATGGCATCTATCGAACAGCGGGTATTTGTGACAAGCCAGCCGTTATGAAATGCCATATGCTTTTCGGTGTTCATCTCCGACGTTTTCCTGATGTCCTGAAAACGGGCATGAACGTAGAGTGCGATCTTGACGTCGGTTGCCTTGCCTGCATCACTATGGTATTTGCATTCAATTACGGAATAGGTATTATTTTTGCGCGCAATGACATCGACCTCGTGATTAACGCAATAGCCTTTAATAATGCGGTTTGTTTCGACCGTATATCCGTGGTGTGCCATGATTTTTCCAAAATACTGCTCAAAGGGATATCCTGAGGGGCCAAGAGCGAATATTGCTTTTTTTATTGAATACCGCATACCCGATGCAGCATTGTGCTTTCGCAGCAGCTTTCTTGCCTGCCTGAAGATGTCTCTGGTCCGTATTTTTTGGGGCAGCTCGTCTTCTATTGCTTTGGCTATTTCGTAGGCGACCTCAGAGGGCGCGCCTGAGCGTACGAGGGAATTAGTCAGTTTATTAATATCAAAGTCCTCATTACTGCCTGAGGATTTTATGATTCTTTTTGCCATTATATTGATTTTACCTTATTGCGGTCATTCTGAAAATGGGCTTTGGGCTCTGTGATATAATGATAAATTGGCATGGCAACGAGATAATTGTAAATAGGTATCAGATCAAATATATCAGGGAGGAAATATGATGCTGCATAGTGAAGTCCTTTCGATGATTGGCAATACACCGCTGGTAAAGATACATAGAATGACTGATCATGATGACGCAGAGATTTGGGCAAAGCTTGAAGGCGCTAATCCTGGCGGTTCTGTCAAGGACCGGATAGCGTTAGCCATGGTAGAAGTAGCAGAGCGCGAAGGAAAGCTTAAGGCGGGGGGCACCATTATAGAGCCGACGAGCGGCAATACGGGCATCGGACTTGCGATGGTTGCTGCGGTTAAGGGATACAGGCTTATTCTTACCATGCCCGATACTATGTCCATGGAACGCAGGCAGCTTCTTCAGGCTTACGGGGCCGAGCTCGTACTAACAGAGGGTAAGAAGGGGATGAAGGGAGCTGTAGATCGGGCAGCCGAAATTAGTTCTGATAACCTTTCATATTTTATGCCTCAGCAGTTTGAAAATTGTGCCAATCCTGAAGTACATATGAAGACGACTGCGGTTGAGATCCTGAATGACCTGGGCTCTGCTCCGGACGGTTTTGTGGCCGGTGTCGGGACAGGAGGCACCATCACCGGAATGGGTCTGGTTTTTAGAGACAAGAGACCTGACATCTGGATCGCTGCGGTGGAGCCTGCTGCATCTCCTGTGCTGTCAGGCGGAAATGCAGGCCCCCATAAGATTGCAGGCCTCGGCGCAGGTTTTGTCCCGGGGATTTTGAATACCAAGATCTATGATGAGGTGATCAAGGTGACTGATGGCGATGCTGCAGAGACGGCAAGAGTTCTGGCAGTAAAAGAGGGAATTCTGGCCGGCATATCCTCTGGAGCCGCATTATGGGGAGCCCTTAGGGTGGCGAGGAAGCTTGGCAGAGGCAAGAAGATTGTTGTCATCATACCTGACAGAGGAGAGCGGTATCTGAGTACAGGTCTTTTTGCTCCTGAGTCTTCTTAACAGGCTTTCGGCGCCGAGCTCATTGTTTGGTATGTAAGTTGACACGCTTTTAGCCATTCCTCTATCTCTTTTTTTGACGCCTTTGCATTAGCGCTGTGCCAGCGTTTTTTTTCCTTCGGAAATTGAGCGAGGGTATCTTTGAACTTTCTGAAAGAGCCGGGACCGTCCAGTGCACTATTAAGTGAATCATTGAGGTCCCGGTCCTGGACAGTGGCAGCAAACTCCTTCATTGCTGCGTATGTTTTTATGGGGTTTCGTTCAGGGACCCTTATATAGTGGTCGTGATCATTCATGAATATGTCGAGTGCGAGCTCTATCTCGTCTTCCATCCATTCCGGGATCTCGGGGATCTCATCAGGCTCGACATCCTCGAAATCAGCAATGTCGTCATAGCTTATAGAGAGAATTTCCCATGCCTTGTTGATAATATCCTGAGACAGGATAATCAACTCTCCTGTTTTCCTGTTCAGGAAATAGTCGAAGGCTTCTCTCTCCGTGTCCTCCTGCGCTTTCTGTATTTCATCAAAATTTACCACAAATCTCTTCATGAAAGGGCTGCTGTAAGCGCATAGAGTGTCGGATAGAGCTCTTTCGTCAATGAGGTTTCCTGCTTGAGGTATGCAACTGCCTGAGGCATATGCTTGAAAAAATGCGTCTTGCTTTTTTTTATTGAAAGAAAGCCGTATGCGCCTAATGCCTGCATATGACGCTGAAGCCTGCAGGGAATAAGAGATCTCCTGAAATCGGTTTCGCTGAACGATGAGGCGGATTGCTTCATCTGCAAAATGTAATACTCGATAAGCCGTTCCCTCAGGCTGTCCTCTAGCCTGTAGTAAGGATCCCATAGAATTGATGCTATATCATATGCTGCAGGGCCCAGACGTGCGCCCTGATAATCGATCAGGCGCGGTATGTTGCCCTTTAGGACCATGATGTTTTGTGACTGTAAGTCGCGGTGAAGAAGGGTTATTGGAAGAGAGGAGACGTATGTTGCGAGTGCGTCAAATTCAGTACTGAGTTCCTGCTCCGGGTTATTAATATGTTTTATGGCTTTGATAAACCATTCCATAAAATAGCTTGTCTCCCATCGGAGGTGTTCATAATCAAAAACTCTTTCCTGCAGCGTCGGACATTCTGAAATACGATCTGCGGTTTCAGTCTGCAGCCGCACAACGATATCGAGAATTTCCCTGTATAGGGATTCTATTTCGCTTGGCGATCTTCTGCATTTGAGCCAGGCGTAGAGGGAGAGGTCACCGAGGTCTTCGAAAAGGGCCTGCCTGTTCGCTTCATCGACGACGAATATCTCAGGTACCGGGAGACCGCATTTCCTGAAGAAACGTGTGTATGTGATATGACGTATATAGTCCTGATCAGCTTCGGTGCAATTCATGAGTATGGCAGTCTTGTCTCTGCATCTGACGCGGTAATATGTTCTGTCCGATCCTCCTGCTGCTATCGCTGTTGCTTCTGCCGATCTTTCAGCGCTATCAAGCCATTCCGCTACTGTCTGGGTAAGCGGTATTGTTTCTCTGTTTTGTGCTGTACTGATGGGGATTGAGAATTCAGGACCGACTATAGCATTTTCTATTATTGTAGCAGAGGCAATCCTGGTTCCTGGCAAGAGAATGCTGTTGCTAATGCAAGATGGCGCCTGAAGAGTCACGTCCTTTTCTATGACTATATTGCCATTGAACTCAGTCTTGTCGCAGTCAACAGACTCATGCATATAGATTGTTTCACCGTCTTTCTTTAATGTATCAAATACTGCCGCTGCGTATGAATCGGGGGTGCCAATATCTGTCCATGCAGTTCCTGAAAAGTCCGCTGTGCCTATTGTATGGCCTGCAGCAACTGATTTGAGCCATGCAGTAACTACGCTTGAATTCCCCTGTGGAAGGTAATCGAGGATTTTCTGAGAATAGACCGCTATCCCCATGAATGCCATTTTATATAATTCTGAACTCTTTTCCTCTGCCAATTCCCCGACTGATTTGAGAAAACCCTTGTTGTCAATCCAGACATTGTTGAATTTCTCACAATCATGAACTGCAAGTGTAGCAATATTTCCTGATTCACGATGACTTCTCACCAGAGTCGCAAGATCTATGTCAGAAAGGATGTCTGCATTATGCGCAATAAAGACCGAGTTTCTTAGCATGGACTCGGCATTCTTTAGGGCACCGCCGGTGCCAAGAATGGACGGTTCATAGAAAATACTTATATTACAATGTGTTATATGATTGCGGAAAAAGTTCTCGATCTGTTCTGATTTATGATGAGTATTGATGCCTATGATATTTGGCGAAAGGGTGGATATTCTGTCAAGAACAGTTTCAATGACCGGTTTTCCGCAGATCGGCAGAAGGGGTTTTGGAATATAGTCTGTTATAGGCTTGAGTCTTTCTCCGTAGCCAGCTGCTAATATGAATGCATATAAGTTTTCCACTAATAGAGCAGATATTTTTGTCTTATTTTTCTATCAAAATTGCGAAGCTCGCTCTTCCAGCACGCTTCCATGCTCTCAAGAGGCGCGGACTGTTCAATATCTTTTCTCAGACGATCTGTGCCTGCAAGGATATCAATTGGCAAGAGGTTCTTTTCGTACTCATAGGGCGGATTGTTCCATCTGAATTTCTTGGGATACAGATCATGGAGAGTTTTCAGAATTGCAACAGCTGTTTTGAATGGCTTGAATTTTTCCCTGTCTGTCAGATGTATCTGTGCGCCGCCGCAAAGCTTCCCGGCATGTTTCTGAAAGGTTGGAATAAAGTGCAGCGGCCTGAAGATTAATCCCGGCAGTCGTAATTCCCTCAGTTCAGTTGTAAGGACTTCCGGGTCAATAAAGGGCGCTCCGAATATCTCAAATGGCCGGGTTGTTCCCCTGCCCTCACTTATGTTTGTTCCTTCAAGAAGACACATCCCTGGGTAGACCGTTGCAGTGTCTAATGTCGGCATATTGGGAGAGGGGAGGACCCACGGCAGCCCTGTTTCGTCAAACCACATAGCTCTTTTCCATCCCAGCATAGGAATGATATCAAACGTCAATTTGTTATAAAAGGCCTCTCTGAAATAGAGCCCTATCTCTCCTATCGTCATGCCATGGCGTATGGGAAGGCTTTGAAGCCCTACAAATGAGGTGTATTTTTGTTTAAGAACAGGACCTTCTATAGCCTTTCCGTTTATCGGGTTAGGCCTGTCCAGGATTACGACCATTTTGTTCAGCTCCTGGCAGGCCTCCATAACGAGTGCCATGGTCCAAATGAAGGTGTAATAACGAGCGCCAACATCCTGAAGGTCGATCACCATGATGTCTATGCTGCTTAACATCTCAGGGGACGGCTTTCGCGTTGTTCCATAAAGGCTGTACACAGGTATTCCGGTCTTTTTGTCCCTGAAGCTGTCCCACTCGATCATGTTGTCCTGAGTTTCTCCGCGGATCCCGTGCTGCGGGCCAAACAACGCCGAGACGCTGAATTTCTTTGAACTGAAGCAGGTATCAGCAGAATGGGAAAAATTGCTGGTTATGGAGGCAGGATGTAATAGCAGGCCGATATTGGCAGATCTGAATTTAGCCGGCCATCTTTTTTCTATAAGGTCAATTCCTGTTCTTACGATAGGAGGCATAGATGGCTGAATGTGTCTGTTTATTCCAGCAAGAGATCCCTGATCACCATGGTCAGTTCTTTCAGGCGGATATCACGGTTCTGCTCGGTGACTTCAAAAATCCTCACATCTTCTCTTTTTCTGATATCACTGATAAGGCCTGTTCCTCTATCCGTAATGGTAGAAATAACCGGTTTTTTTGCGTCAAGGAGTCCAATGATGATCTTGCCGAATTTCTTTGATTCGCACGCTACTTTCCCGATCTCATCAATAAAATAGAGCCCGGTTTTTTTCTCTCTGGAGAAGGTCTGATCGAGAAAGATATCAAATCCCTTGATATCAACCTTGAATTTACCAACACTGATCTTGCTTTTCAGCTTTGTATGGGCAAAGATCTTGCTATCACCAAAAAGATTGTTAACTTCAAGGCCGGCAATATTCCCTTCTTCCATTATCTCATCGGTCACAAACCCCACTGGATTGAATTCCTTAAAAATAATGCAAAGCCTTTTAATTAAAGTTGTCTTACCGGCGCTGGGAAGACCTGTGATCAGAATGTTGTTCATGTCATTAATATGTCAAGAAGCCTGTTGAGCTCCTCAAGAGAATAATATTCTATCTCTATTTTCCCCTTCTTTTTGTTTTTCTGAGCAATATGTACTTTTGTGCCTAAGTGTCTTAAGAGCTTTTCCTCAAGAGATGCAATCTGAGGGTCATTATCGCGTGATATTTTAGCAGATTTCTTAGTTTTTTGGGCTAATAATTCTGTCTCTCTTACGCTCAGCCCATTTTTTATGATTTTTCTGGCTGCCTCAACCTGATTTATCTTGCCCTCGAGTGCAAGCAAAGCCCGTGCATGTCCCATGCTCAATTTTCCTGCATAGAGCATATCCTCAACCTTGTCTGCGAGGTCTTCCTGGGTCAGATTGAACTCCTGCAGCAGACGGTTGAAGCCCTCTGCTGTTTCGATCGGATTGAGTTCTTCTCTCTGAATATTCTCGATCAATGCCATTTCAAGGGAGTCGCGTGAATCAACATTCTTGATGATAGCAGGTATCTTTTTCAGTCCGGCAAGGGTTGCTGCCCGCCACCTTCTCTCTCCGGCAATCAGATAAAATGAGCCATCCCCTGACCTTGAAACAAGGATTGGCTGCAACACACCTTTTTCTTTTATTGATGCAGAAAGCTCGTTCAGGGCGCTTTCATTGAATACCTTTCTCGGTTGCTGCATTCCGGGCAGTATCCTATCTATATCAATGTGAGTAATATTATCTCCCTTGTCAGGGATGAGAGCATCAAGCCCTCTACCCAGTGCCGTCTTCACGTAATATCTCCTTTGCCAGAGCAAGATAACTCTGAGCTCCTCTGGACTTTATATCATAGAGCATTGCAGGTTTCCCATGACTCGGAGCCTCGCCCAATGCAATATTTCTGGGGATCATCGTCTGATATACTTTTTCACCAAAGTGTTTTCGCACCTCTTCAACTACCTGATGAGCGAGATTGTTCCTCGTGTCAAACATGGTAAGCACTATGCCCTTGATGTCAAGGCGAGGGTTAAACGATCCCTGAATGCGTCGGATTGTTTTTGTAAGCATGCTCAAGCCCTCAAGGGCATAATATTCGCACTGGACCGGAACCAAAACTGAATCAGAAGCAACCAGGGCATTCAATGTCAGCAGGCCGAGTGATGGCGGGCAATCTACGAATATGTACCGATAACTGTCTTTTAGGCCTTCCAGCGCCCTGGCAAGAATGCCCTCCCTGCCATCTTTTTCGATAAGCTCAATTTCTGCTCCAAGCAGATCTACACTGGAGGGAACCAGATAAAGCTGTTCTATCTGTGTATGCACTACTGCTTCAGCAAGTGAACAATCCCCTGCAATCACGCTATATAAGGTCTTTTCGACTTCATCTCTGACTATTCCAAGCCCTGAAGTTGTATTGCCCTGCGGGTCAATATCTATGAGAAGTATCTTTTCTCCTGACAATGCAAGCGACGCTGCAAGATTAATCGCAGTGGTCGTTTTGCCTACCCCGCCCTTTTGATTTACGATGGATATAACTTTGTTCATGGGGATGCATTATAACATAGTGACTGATCACAATTTAAGGTATTTATTGTTTATTCCTAACAATGGGCTTGCGCCCGTGAGTGAATGCTGACATTATTTTGTCTTGTTCCACGTGGAACATAATAGGCAGATATCTATCAATCTTGCCAGCAATGTTCCACGTGGAACATTTATCTCTGGACGATGTCCTGAGGTTGCATAAATGTGATACAATTAACAGTGCTGGATCTTTTTAAAATATCCCTCATTTTTATTCTCATGCTCAGCCTGCTCAGGAAGAAAATAGGAATAGGCTATGTTATGCTTATTTCATCTGGAGCCCTGTCCCTGCTCTATCGCATGAGTCTTCTTGATATCATTATTACGACTGAAAAGGTTGCCACCAGCGGTATTGCCATCAAACTACTCCTGTCATTGTCGCTTATCAGGATATTTGAGCTTGTTCTGAGGGAACAGAAGATCCTCGATGCCATGATGAACGAAATAAGGAGTTCATTCAGATCAAGGAAGGCTGTTATAATATCTATGCCATTACTGATCGGAATGTTGCCTTCCCTTGGTGGCGCTTATTTCTCTGCCCCCATGGTTGAGGAGGCAACCCGTGATACGGAGATGAACCCTGAGGAAAAGGCCTTTATTAATTACTGGTTCAGGCATCCGTGGGAATTAATCCTGCCCCTTTATCCCGGGATAGTTTTTGCCTCAGCGGTCTCTCATATTCCGCTCAACAGGCTGGCCATAACAAATACGGTCTCCGTTATTGCGCTGATTATAGCAGGATATATCTATAGCATGCGAGACATCGGAAGTTCCATAGGGAAAGGGATCAAACCTGCTTTTCGTGCTAACATGAGGTCATTGCTGAATTTTTCCCCTATCGTGCTTGTGATGATCCTGGTTATCATTGCCGGTATGGAGCTTCACTATGCATTACTTATTGTGATTATTCCTATCTTCATCAATTACCGATACAGCATAAAGCGAATCTTTGCTGCAGTTCGATACGGTTTTTCATGGGATGTAATTGTGATAATCGCCGGAATTGTTTTTTTTAAAGAAACAATGGAAGCATCCGGCTCAGTGAATAATCTCGGCAGATTTTTTATTGAGCATGGTATTCCTTTGCTGCCTGTATTTTGCCTGCTTCCTTTTGCTGCCGGACTCCTGACCGGCCATACGGTCGGATTTGTGGGGAGCACATTTCCCCTGCTCATAAGCATCGGCGAACCGGCTCTTCCGTCTCTAATATCTCTTGCCTTTGCCTCGGGATTTATCGGTGTACTCCTCTCCCCTGTGCACCTATGTCTCATACTGACAAGAGAATATTTCAAGGCAGACCTCTCCGGTATATACAGAAAGACGATCCCTGCCGGTGCGATAATCTTCGTGGCAGCAATTGTCCAGTATTTTTTCATGCAATAACAGATCCGCCAAAGGTTCTAAAGGCAGCAGCTTATAACCAAAATCTCCATTGTTTGTGCTATATTTAGGTATCCATGCTGAAAGAACTGAACATCCGGAACCTTGCGATCATTGACGATCTTACGGTCAGATTTGAAAAGGGGCTCAATGTCCTGACAGGAGAAACAGGAGCAGGCAAGTCGATCATTGTTGATGCACTCGGCCTTGCGCTTGGGGATCGAGCACAGAATGATCTGATCAAGGCAGGGGAAAAGGAAGCAACGGTCCAGGCATACTTTGAACTGGAAGATACCAGTGCATTTCCCGAAATCGGCATTGATGTTTCAGAAGGCATTGTACTTCGGAGGATCATATCAGCCACAGGGAAAAGCAGAGCGTACATTAACGATTCCATGGTTACACTCCAGACCCTGTCAGAAGTTGGCAAGTCCCTTGTTGATATTCACAGTCAGCATGAACATCAAAGTCTCCTTACAGCCGATAAGCAGCGTCTTATCCTTGATTCCTATGGGGACCACACGCATGAAATAGATCAGGTGAGGGAACTCTATGCAGTTGTGCAGTCACTCAGAGAAGAGTTCAATGCCCTGACCGAGAGGATCAAGGACCGGGCCCACAGAATAGATCTGCTCAGTTTTCAGATCAATGAAATTGACTCAGCGGGCCTCAAACCAGAGGAAAAACAGACCCTTGAAGAAGAGCGGAAGATCCTCTCTAACCTGAGCCGCCTGAAGGAGCTTACTGAAACTTCATATGCGCTTCTGTACGAGGCTGACGGTGCATGCACTGAAAACCTTGCAAAGGTTCTCAGTAAGCTGCGGGACATGCAGGCTGTTGATCCAAGCATTGCTGATACCCTGAGCCTGGTCGAATCAGCAATGCCGCTTCTTGAAGACGCTGCCATCGCGCTTAGGGTATTCAAGGATAAATATAATCTTGATCCTGAGCGCATTGATGAAGTGCAGGACCGCCTTGATCTCATCAAGAGGCTTCAGAAAAAATATGGTGAAAGCATAGAAGCTATCCTGGATTATAAGCGAACCGCCACTGATGAGCTGGAATCGCTTGAGGCCACTGATGAGCGCCTTAATGCAGTTGAGGCAGAGCTCAAGAAGAGTGTCGAGGCCCTGCTCATGGTTGCCCGTGCTCTTTCAGAAAAGCGGAAAAAGACCGCAAAGAAGATTGAGGATCTTATCGAGAAGACCCTGAGAGAACTGGCTTTCAATAGCGCGCAATTCAGGATTGAGATATGCCAGGAAACTGATCCGGAGGGGAAATGCAAGATTAATTTCAATGGGATTGACCGAATCGATTTTCTTTTTTCCGCGAACATCGGCGAACCGCTCAAACCTCTTGCAAAGATAGCCTCAGGAGGAGAATTATCAAGGATCATGCTGAGCCTCAAGAGCATTCTTGCTGATGTTGACAATGTCCCGGTTCTGATCTTCGACGAAGTGGATGCAGGTATCGGCGGCAAGACAGCTGACAGTGTCGGGAAGAAGCTCCTCAGGATATCCGGGAAGCATCAGTTGATCTGTATCACACACCTGCCGCAGATCGCCAGCCTGGCAGACCATCACCTGAGAATAGAGAAGGGTAAGAAGGCCAACAGAGTATCAGTATCAGTCCATGAGCTTTCAGGAATGCAGCGGCAGGACGAGATTGCGCGAATGCTGAGTGGAACGGTCACCGAGATATCGCGAAGACATGCCGAAGAGCTGCTGGAAAGAACGCGGTGAAAGGCAGAATAGTAATTGGTCGGGAATTATGCAAAGGCTGCGGCAACTGCATTGAGGCCTGCCCCATGAAGCTCATTGCCATGACTAAGCAGTTTAACAAAGTAGGATATTTTATTGCGAGCCCGGTGGAGGTTGCGAAGTGTACCGGGTGCGCAATCTGTGCGAACATGTGTCCGGAGATTGCTATTACGGTATATCGGGATGAATAACTCTTTGTTTGCATTCCAGCCTGAAATACTGCTTTTCCTGATTTAACTTCAGATTATGTAAAATTTGAGCAAATCAGGGGGACTGAAACACGAGCATCGTTGACATCAGAAATGTTCTTGGTTAAAGTTATGGTATGTCCGAGATCCATCAAGAGCAATCAAACGCAATAATATCTCTGATTCGGAAGCGCATACTTACGGTAAATGTAATTGTTGGTATTGTTATCTTCTCATTTTTAGTTATTTTTTCGCGTTACGCCTTCCCTCAAAGTATACCCCTTATCAGCTATATCCCTGAAGTATCGGTTTCTATTGTCGCTTCCGCCATTTTTATTCTTTCCGTTACCGGCCTGTATCTCTCTATGCAGCTGTCAAGGGAAACGATCAGGATTATCCATGACTACAGCAGCAGGCTTGAGAGGATGCTGGCCATAACCAAAGACCTGAGGGAAGAGATCTACGGAGATATCCTCCTTGAAAAAATTATGGACTATGCTCTCTCCATAACAGATTCAGCGGCGGGATCATTGCTTCTGCTCGATGAGAACAAGAAAATGGTATTTAAGATCGTTAGAGGAGAAAAGGCCTCCCAGCTGCTTGGAACAGCGGTTGAACTTGGGGAAGGCATAACAGGAACAGTCGCTCTTGAAGGCAAGCCCCTCTCTGTTTCAAATATCAAAGGTAACAAGCAATTTAATCCTCGGTATGATGCTATGACAGGGTTTGAAACTAAATCAATCCTCTGTGTTCCGCTTAAGACTAAAGCGGGCGTTGTTGGTGTACTTGAAGTGCTTAATAAAGAAGGCGGTCATCCTTACCGCCAGAGAGATGAGGATATCCTCAGTTACCTTTCCGAGCAGGCTGCTATTTCGATACTTAAAACAAAATTTGCCGAGGATCAGAAGAATTATGAGATACATCTCACAGACCTGCTCCTTGAAACGATTGATTTTCAGCAGCCAGAGAAGAAGGGTCATGCTCTCAGGGTTGCGCGCTACAGTAATGTCCTTGCAAAAGCACTTGACATGTCAATGGAAGAAAAGAAGCGGCTGTATTTTGCGAGTCTTCTGCATGATGTCGGTTTTTTGAAGATCGATCTCGATGAGGCCTATAAAAAAGATATTTTTATGCAGCATCCTGTAATCGGGAACGAGATGATCAGGCCAATAACATTCTATGCCGAAATTGCTCCTTTCATACTTCATCATCATCAGCACTATGATGGGAATGGGTATCCTGCGCCAAAACTCATGGGTGAGAACATCCCGCTTGGAGCACGAATCATTGCAATAGCCGAAGTCTTTGACGCGATGACAAGCTCACAGTCGTACAAAGTGCCGGTAAGCTATGAGGATGCGCTTGAGGAATTGAAACAGAAGGCCGGGACCCAGTTCGATCCAGGACTGGTCGATCTCTTTATCCGTAATATAACCCCAGAGCATATTAAATAAAGAGCAGGGCGACTATTGTTGTTTCCGGCAAATCAGGCAGGCATATTCCACGTACAGCTCCCTTTGGCATGAGATATATAAAACTATTGCTTGCATACGACGGCTCTAATTACCAGGGATGGCAATCTCAAAAATCGGGCAATACGATCCAGGACATACTTAGAAAACGTATTATGGACATTGCCGGAAACGAGATTCGGCTTTCAGGTGCCAGCAGAACAGATGCAGGCGTACATGCGCTTGGACAAGTAGCTATCTTCAATACCAAATCCGCCCTGACAACAGATGTCCTGATAAGGGCATTGAATGCAAAGCTTCCGGAAGACATCAGGATTCTCGGTATAGAAGAAACAGATGAATTATTCCATCCGCGCTTTGATGCGATGAAAAAAAGATATATCTATTTTATAAGCTTAGGCAGAAACGAGTCGGCCTTTCTTCATAAATACCGATGGCAGATAAAAACAATCCTCGATCTTAATGCGATGAAAGAAGCAGCCTTGCTCCTGACAGGTGAACACGATTTTTCCTCTTTCAGGGGAGCGGGCTGCAGTGCAAAAACCACGGTGCGGCATATTTCTGCACTGGAGATTAAGGCTCTTGATGCGATGGATTTTATGACCGTTTCGATAAGGGGTGACTGGATCAGGATATCCATAGAGGCCAACGCATTTCTCAGACATATGGTCAGAAATATCGTCGGAACTCTCGTAGAGGTCGGCAAGGGCAGGATTGCCGTCAAGGATATCAGCGCGATACTCAATGCACGGGATAGAACAAAAGCCGGCCCTACCGCTCCTGCTTGCGGACTATTTCTTGAGAGGATTTATTACTGAAAAGCCGATGCAGTTCATCAAAGGCCTCCAGCTTTTCAGCCCCAAACTTCTGTAGTTCCGCTCTTGCCTGAGCTGCTGATTTTTCGTGCTGCAGCTGGCCAATTCTTTTTGAATAGAACTTATCAGCATAGCAGATAATTTTTTCTTCGAGGGTCACAGGCTGCATATCCCGTTTCGGAAGCGGAAGGTTAAACCTCTCAATATCAGCTGTGATAATTCCAGTGCCGACATGTCTTTCACAGACAAGAGCATGCAGCGGAAACCCTTCATTTTCAAGAAGCGTTCTTCCTAAATACCCATGACAAATATAGGGCATTTCCCCATAGCAGCCGAGCTGAGGGGCATCCACCCAAATGATACCGATGTCATGAAGCATAGCTGCTTCCCTGATAAAATTAAGATCAGGAGATAGATGCCTAACATTTTCAGCAACAGCAAGGGCCTTCGACACAACCATACTGCTGTGCTCAACAAGAATATCAAGGACAACTGAACTGGTATCGAAATATTTATTTATGATACTGAGTGGGTCCATATCTGATATAGCATCCAATAACGTTAATATTTAATTATAGCAGAGTCCAAGTATAGGGTATGAGTTCAATACGATAAACAGCGGAAGATGAGATGAAAATAAAGCTGGAACAACCGGCTTGTTAAAGAAATCCTTTGACAGAGCCGATAGGTAAACTATAATGGGAGTAAGCAGTATATTCTTTCTGACTTTAAGGGGGGAAGAAAGATGGTCTGTCCGATTTGCAGGTGCCGGCTTATGCCGGTTGGAAGCACAATGGTTGAGAGTATGGACACTTCTGACGGTGCGGTAATGTCTGTTCAGAATACCTATCAGTGCAGGAATACAGAGTGCGAATCCTTTACTGAAGACTATGTCTGGACATTCAATGGTGAGAGTTTCATCATGCACCATATCGAGAGGCATCTCGAAGCTGCTTAAGTATTTGACCTCTCTCGTTACGAAACTGCATTTACAGCGAGCTTTGTTGCCCCTTTTCCTTCCTCGGCAATTGAAAATTCAGGCCCAAATATCTGGTATAATTTTGCATGCAATCTTATAGTGGAATAAGGAACAGAGTCCGGTGATCATTAAAAACAAAATACTTCTTTCTGCCCCGCCAGAAAAGATCTGGGGCCTTATTACTGATCCCATGCTCATGAAGACCTGGAACCCAAGGATAACGGCTGTCGTGCCGATAACCCTCGGAAAACCGAAGGCAAATTCTCAATATCGGATTCGGTATAGGCTGGCAGCGAAAGAGAGCAATTTTCTCGCAGAAATCCTTGAGTATGAGGACCGTGCGCGTATTGCGCTTCACTTTTCAGGCGGCAATCTGCCGAAGAAAGGCTTTATTCAGGAGATCTATGAGATGTTTCCTGACAGCAAGGGAACTCTGCTGAAGCAAACCGTTCTTATTGAGAAAAGCGGTATGGGGATGGCCGGCAGATTATCGCTGAGAATGAGAAATATTATGGGTGCGGCTTCAGGCAAAAGATACCTTTCCCTCCTGAGGGAGCTTGCTGAAGGTTCTTCCTGACGCAGAGGGCTCAGCCCTTGTCTATCTTCACTCCCTTGAATGTTCCCATGAGCTCTGATTTCAGCGCCCCGAACTTGCCCTCTCCGCTGCACCGGATAACGACGTTCCGATAACCCTTTGCTGCTTTTTCGTAGGAAGTAAGAATGCTCTGCAGACTAAAGCCGTATTTTCTGATGATGTCTGCCACCTCTCGCACAGAACCGGGTCTGTCATCAACCATCACCGCAATTCGATGGCCACCGTGCCTAACGCCGGTAATATCCACCAGCACCCGGAATATGTCCCTGTCGGATATGATGCCGGCAACCCTGCTGTTTTCGATGGCAGGAAGAGAACCGATGCTGTTGTCATACATAAGCATGGCAGCCTCTTCAACCGGAGAATCCGGAGTGATCGTGAAGACCTTTGTCTTCATCAGTTCTTTTACTTTGGTGGTTGCAAGGAGGTAATGCAGTTCATACACATCGAGTGATGTCGCCTTGGACGGACTGAACTCCCTGATATCCCTGTCCGATATGATACCCTTAAGCCTCTCGTCCTTTACCACAGGGATATGCTTTATCTTCTTCTCCTTCATGAGCTTGACTGCTTCGGAAACGCTGCTGTCAGGAGTTATGGTGATCACCTTTCTTGTCATCCAGTCGGAAACGAACATATGCAACCTCCTTGAATCAGGGTTTGGGGGTTAGGGATTGGCATTACAGATCCAAAATTCTCAACGAGACCCCAACCCCTAATCCCTATTTATTAAACTCCCAGATACGCTTTCCTTACATGCTCATCATTAAGCAGTGCCTGGCCTGTGCCTTGAAGCGTTATCCTGCCTGTCTCGAGTACATATGCCCTGTCAGCGATCGAAAGTGTCTGCTTTGTGTTCTGCTCAACAATAAGGACCGTGGTCACTGCTTCCCGTATCCGCTTGATGACATTAAAGACCTCTCGGACAAGGATAGGAGCGAGCCCGAGCGATGGTTCGTCAAACATCAGCAATTTCGGCAAAGACATCAGGCCCCTTCCTATGGCAACCATCTGCTGTTCACCGCCGCTCAACGTACCGGCAAGCTGCCTTCTTCGCTCACCGAGCCTTGGAAAGAGCTCAAATACCATTTCCTTGGTCTTCTGCCTCTGTTTCTTTGCCTCGCCTTTTAGCGAACCCATATCCAGGTTTTCTTCCACGGTCATCTCAACAAAAAGTCTTCTTGCCTCAGGACAGAGGGCTAACCCCTGCTCTATCAGTTTGTAGGGTTCGATTTTATGGATCAGGGCTTCGTCAAAAACTACCTCACCCTTTCTGGGCCTCACTATTCCGGAGATCGTCTTCAGGGTTGTTGATTTTCCTGCCCCGTTTGCTCCGATCAGTGCTACGATCTCACCAGCTTTTACCTCAAAGGAAACGTCCCATATCACCTGGACATCGCCATAGAAAACATCTATGTTCCTTATCTCAAGCACTCTCTGTTTCTCCAAGATACGCCTCAACCACAAGGGGGTTGTTCCCTATCTCAAGCGGCGTTCCTTCGGCCAATTTTTGTCCATAGCTTAATACAACGATCCTGTCGGAAATAGCCATGATGACCTTCATGTGATGCTCTATGATCATGATGGTTATGCCTCTTTCCTTTATCCTGCGTATGATCCCGATGGAATCGTCAAGTTCAGCAGGGTTCAGTCCTGCAAAGGATTCATCAAGCAGAAGCATCTCTTGTTGGGTGGCAAGTGCCCGGGCTATCTCAAGCTTCTTTCTCTTGCCAAGAGGAAGGCCTTTTGATATCACCTCTTTGTCATCATAAAGTCCGGTAAATTTGATCGTTTCCAACGCTATTTCCTCGGCCTGGGCTCTGCTCTTCACGCGCAGAAAGGCTGAAGCTATCACATTATCAAGCACACTCATCCTCTGGAGGGGTCTTACTACCTGGAAGGTCCTGGCAATGCCCATCTTGCAGATCTGATGAGGTTTGAGGCCGGAACCACATTGAACATGGTGGTCTTTCCAGCACCATTCGGCCCGATCAGGCCGAGGATATCACCCTTTTCAACGCCGAATGAAATATCAGTCAGCGCCGCAAGTCCGCCGAAAAAGCGTGAAACGCCTTTAACCTCAAGCAGAGCCATTAAGCCGCCCTCCCGATCCTGAGGAACCGCTTCAGCTTGGGCCAGTCCCCGACTACGCCGTTAGGCAGGAAAATAATGATCACAATTAAGAGGATGCCGAAGAAGGTATGGTGTGCAGCGCCGAGCTTGGGAATGGTCCGTATGATCTCCGCGAGAAAGACCATGATGATCGCTCCAACAAAGGGCCCCCAGTAGGTTGCCACTCCGCCGACCATCACGACCATGATCGTTACGATCGAGATATCATGGAGTGCAAAGACGATTTTTGGATCAATATAGCCCATATAGTTTGTATAAAAAGCTCCTGCAAGCCCGGTGATTATTGCGCTCAGGCTGAGGGCAACAGTTTTATAAAGGGTTGTGTTAATGACGAGGGATTCAGCAGCGTCCTGGTCTTCCCGAATTGCAACAAAATAATAGCCCAGCTTTGATTCAATGACCTTCTTCACAAGATAAAAGCTCAGCAAAGCGATGACAAGAATAACATAGAAGTACCAGGTCTTCTCAATCCAGGTCCTTTCTCTGATCATGATGCCAAGATCGCCCTCTGTAATCGTGGTAAGGTTCTCTGCCATGACCCTCAGGATCACACCCATGGCAAGTGTGCCGAGTGCAAAGAACGGGCCTTTCAGCCTGAGGCAGATGTACCCGATGATAAGGGCAAAGATCGCTACAATAAAGATGCTGAACGGCAGCCCCCACCATGCAGAGATGCCGAGCTTGTTATAAAGGATCCCGGCGGTGTACGCGCCAACGCCGAAGAAGGCAGCGTGGCCAAACGATACCTGGCCGCAGTACCCGCCAAGGAGGTTCCATGCCATGCCGATGACCGACCACATGATCACGAGGATCAGGATATGCATCCAGTATGAGCTCAGTCCGATCAGGGGAAGCAGAGAGAGAAGCCCGGCAATAATGAGGGGGAATGCCTTCTTCATTTTCCGAGCCTCTTCTTTTTAAAGAGCGACATGATGCCGCCCGGAACAAAGATAAGGGCTGCCACAAAGATGATAAATCTGCCCACAGGAGCCCACCCCATGCCTACATACGTGGAAGTCAGAGATTCAAATACACCGAGTATGAGACCGCCGACAATCGCACCGACGGTAGAGCCAAGGCCGCCGAGGATTGTGATAACAAAGGCTATGAGTGTAAACTGGCCCCCCAGATCGGGATAGAGATAGTAGATAGGTATAAAGAGGCAGCCAGCTGAGCCGACAAGTGCGGAACCAAGACCAAAGGTAAAAACCCGCATTCTTTCGACATTGACACCCATAAGCAGGGCCGCTTCTTTATCCTGCGCTGTCGCCCGGATCGATTTGCCCATATCGGTCTTTGCTAAAAAAAACCAGAGGCATCCAGTAATGATAAGGGCAACGCAGAACGAGACAGACCAGGCCATCGACAGCGAAAGCTCGATAGGCGATGCCTTCCATATGTCCGAGAGATACCAGGCCTTTGTCGCATATTCAACAGGTGTAGTTTTGTAATCGGAAGAAAATATGATCGTGGCGATGTTGGCAAGCACCATGCCGATGCCTACCGTAAGAATGACCTGGTTTTCGGGTATGATCGCCTCAACCTTCAAAACCGGATTTATGAGATACTTCTGAATAAGTACACCAAGAACAAAGAGAACCGGCGCAGCTATTAAAATTGAAAGATACGGATCGATATGGAATGATGAAAAAAGCACGTACGCTATATACATGCCGACCATCATCAA